>NZ_QJSK01000025.1:0-36542 GCF_003426095.1 Paraliobacillus sp. X-1268 | reverse complement strand
AATTTTATCAGAAGGTATCCTTTTTTACTTACTAAAATTTTCGATTTTATAAAAAAGTTGCATCTTCCAACTACCGTTGGAAGATGCAACTTTTTATTGTTTATCTGAGTTTTGTCCCAGCCTCTTTAGACTTTATTCAAATAGTGCTACCTTCTTAGACGCCTCATTAATTTCATCAAGATCTTCTCTTGATAATGTGAATTGCAGTGCACCAATGTTCTCTTCAACATGATGGACTTTTGAAGCACCTGGAATTGCTACTACGGTCTCCCCATGAAAATGGATCAACCAGTTAAGTGCAATTTGCGTCTGACTAACTCCATATTTAATCGCCTTTTCTTCTAATAAATCAATTAACGGTTGTGTTTGCGCTAATCCTGCAGCTTTAAAGAATTTTGTATATTTGCGTGGACCTTTAATATTTTTGATCAGTTCAGGATTTTTATGAAATTTCCCTGATAATATGCCCTGTTCCAATGGAGAATAGGCAATAATGGTGATTCCTAATTCTTTCGCAACATCCATTATACCGTTTTTTTCAATCCTTCGATCCAATAAACTATATTTCACTTGGTTTGAAGCTAGAAAATAATCTTTTTCTTTTAATAATTCATGAGCCTCTTTCATCTTTCCTGCATTATAATTACTTACACCGACAAGTTTAATTTTATTCTTTTCTAAGAGATGTATCATTTCTTTCATTTCATTCTTCACATTAGAAAAAGAGAAAGGTTGGTGAATTTGATATAAATCAATGTCCCTTCCACCTAATGCCTCTAATCGCTTATCTATCGTCTTTGTAATGGAAGATGCTGTTCTAAATAATGGCCACCATTTTGTTGCAATTAATGCGCTCTCTGCAGATGCATCTATGCTATTTAAGGCTACAGATAATGCATTTTCAGATTCACCTTTTCCATATATTTCAGCAGTATCAAACCAATTGATCCCACCTTCCAAACTAAGCCTCACAATATTAGTAACATCCTTTTGATCCATCGCAGCCCAAAATCCACCTACTAAACCTTTACCATTACTAAATTGCCAACACCCTAATCCTAATGCAGATACTCTTGTTGATGATTGTCCTAATTTCCGTAAAGCTACATGTGTCTCTACTGTCATTCGTTAATCATTCCCCTTTCAACATTGTATATTAATACCAGTTTAGAGCTAATTAGTGATTTTGTAAAAAATAAGCAGCTAGTTCCAACTAATACGTTTTTATTTTAGTTAGAATTCTATAAAGTATATAATTATGCCAAGTACTATAATAACAAGACTAACAGACAGCAATCCAATTATCCTTGACGTATTTGCCACTTGGATCTCTTTCCAGTTCACCGGTTTAATCCCGCTAACCCAAAAGACGATAATGGCTGATAATAAAATCGCATGAATATTTACAAGTAATAAAAGAAGTGGCGTAACTGCATATCTCCATTCCCCCTCGCCAATTATCATGCCAAAGACAATTGCTGGTGGTAACAGCGCTACTGATACCATTACACCAACTAATGCTTCTGACACACGTTTGGCAAAAGAAAGTGCGCCAGCCGCTCCCGCTGCAAGTGCTAAGATGATATCCATCATCTCGATATTTGTACGAGCTCTAAACTCATCGCTATCAAGTGGTAAATTAAATATAACACCAAATAAAATAGCAATAAGAATTGGAACTACCAAACCAAATATTGCAGTCCCTACCGACCGGCGCATTATTTTATAATCACCTAACACAGCTGCAAAAGATAGGGCGGTATAAGGACCAATTAATGGAGCGATAACCATCGCACCAATTACGACTGCTGCACTATCTTTTACAATACCTGCAGTCGCAACAATAGCTGATAACACAAGGAGCCATACAAAGTTTCGATTAATAACACTTGATGAATGAACGACATTATATAATTCATGCCTGCTCGCCCTTAAAACCTCTTCTTGTTTTTCGGATGGGTCTCTTTCTTCCTCTTTTTCCTCCTCAACTCGCGGAATATAAGTTGAAATGTTATAAAGTAATGCACGCATTTCCTCATCATATTTTGAATCTAATTCTAAAAAATTCAGAATCTCTTCCGCATATTTTTTATCAATTAATAATTTAAATACTTGCTCTTGATCTGAAATGCGTGTATGCCAATGCGAAATTATCGTAAATTCTGCTATTTTTTCTTGGAAATGATTCACTTTATCATTTGGAATATATACTTCAATTAGTTGTAACTCCATCTTTTCTTCCCTCGCTACTAGAATCAATTTTTCACTTAGGATACGGAAGCTACAAAAAAATATGAATAATATAAGTTAGCAGTTAAGATGATTTATGCTTAATGCTCATAAATCATCTTTCTAGTCATACCACCATCGATAATAATGTTTTCACCATTAATAAAATCATTAAGTGGATTCGTCAGAAACAAACAAGCACGTGCGACATCACTAGGTTTCCCTACACGTTTGGACGGATGTTGCGTATGATCAACAGTACGAAGCGATTCATAATCTTCTGTTTCTATCCAGCCTGGACTAATAGCATTTACAGTAATTTTTTCTTCCTGTAATGTGAGAGCTAAAGCATGTGTGAGTGCGTATATGCCACCTTTACTTGCGGCATAACTTTCCGTATTTGGTTCAGACATAAATGCACGTGTAGACGCAAGATTTATAATTGCACCACCCGTTCCTCTCATCTTTTTCGCTGCCGCTTGGGAACATAGAAATACGCTACGTAAATTCGTGTTTAATACATCATCAAACTCATCCACAGTTAAATCAAAAAAGGACTTGAATTTTGAAACACCCGCATTATTAATTAAAATATCTATTTTATCAAATTCATCCATTGTTTTTTCCATTAAATTATCAATTGAAGTGGACTCTCGGACATCTGTCTTTATAAAAGTTGCTGTCTTTTTTCTTTTATTTAGTGATGCTTCAACCTTTTTCCCGTCATCTTTTGCGACATCAGCAATTATTACATGTGCACCTTCTTCTGCGTATGCAGAAGCTATAGATCGGCCAATTCCATTTGCACCACCAGTAACAATAACTACCTTATTTTCAAATAGCATTTAATTGCCTCCCTTATTACTAATTCACTTCATCATACCATTTAAGAAGCTACGTTTAAAAAAATACAATCTTTTCTAAACTAATTATTAGAAGGATCTGAAAGCTATATAAAAATGGCCAAGCGAGATGCTAGGCCATTTTTAACATGAAAACGTCGTCTATCTATCCTTTTGCTAATCTTAATGCGGTTTCTGTGATCTTCCTATCTATTTCTAGTTGTTTTTCTGTATCATGTGGATGATAGAATCCATTATTAATCATATACGTAGAAATTTGTTCATGAAATGTAATAACTTCGTCTAATTGCATCGTTAATGTATTTCTAACTCCTGGTGTTGCAGTTTCTGTAATAGCTAAGGCATAACTCTTTATTTCTGCTTTTGCAGCCATTAAAATATCTGTCGCAATTACTTGATCTGTTAATGGTGCCATCCCAGTAATTTTTTCAATAAGTTGATTCACTGTTTAACCTCCTTCATGACAAGTGTTTTTCTAAATCTTCCAAATGCCGAACATGCATTGTAGCATCTTGCTTCATCAAATCTTTTAGATTCTCGTCCATTACTAATCCTTGCATGATCGATGCCTTGGTAAGGCATAAGCTCTTAAATGTAATAAGTTCATGTACCTCTAATGTTTCATGCATACCTAACTGTATGTTCAAACCTTCCACCCCCCACCTTCATGTTAGTATTATTCATTTAGCGCTCTATTTGCGTAGTGAACATCTTTTTCTAACTGCTCGGGAATATTAAAAGCATCATATATTCCTCTATCTTGAAGAAATCCATATATTTGTTCATGTTGTTTAATTGCTGTTTGTAACTCCTGTGTCAAAAATGTTCGAATGTCAGAAGATGTTGTTTCTGTAATAGCTGCAGCCATGTCTTTAATACCAGCTTTTGCTTCAAATAGCATATCTGTAGCTATCGTGTGGTCTGAAGCACTTAATTGATTCGTATCCATTTATTGCACCCCTTTATTGATTGATTTGAGTTGAAGCAGAAGTGAGTAAGTCTTTCATTTGATTAACTGCCGTATGACCTTGTTTTACACTCTGTTCGACCAATGTTTTTAATTCGATATTTTCAACTATTTTCATTCTTGATTTAGATTGTGAAAGGCAACCAACTTTAAAATTAATTAACTCCCTTAAATCAACGATTTCATGTATACCAAAGTTACTACTTTTCAAGTATACGTTCACCTCCATTGTTATTCATGTTAGCTTTTGTCTTTCTTATTTTGTTTATTCAAGTTATACCTCCATGCATGATTTTTTCCCTCAAGTCGATAATAAACCGACATCTTAAAAAGAACGGAGTATACTTTCGTGACTGATAATTTAGAAATAAATAAGATATTAGAACAACTGTCCACTTCAGAAGAACAATTAGACTTTGCTCAACCAAATCATTTAACTCCTGCTATGAAAGCCTATCAGGATTATTACGGATTTAAACAATCAAATCTTTCATTTCACTTCGGTAAAATAACAATTGATCAAAATAACGTGCACGTACAAATTTTTAAACCCAACCATAGCAAAGGAAATATATTTTTATTACATGGCTATTTAAGTCATGTCGGTTATTTAAAACATATTATTCAGTTTTTAAATAACCAGTATTACACAGTAATTAGTTATGATTTGCAAGGACATGGCCTTTCAACAGGTAAGATTGCCTCTGTCAACACATTTGATGATTATGGTCGTATTATGGAGAAATTATTAACAATAATAAAAAAGGAACTGAGTGGTCCCATACACCTAATTGGTCACAGTACTGGTGGCGCCATCATCGTTGATTATCTATTGAGACATCCAAGTCATGACGTCGATAAAGCTATATTGGTTGCACCACTTATTCATTCAAATTATTGGAATTTATCACAAATTGGGCTATACATGTTGAAATGGTTCCCTTTTATCCAGCATATAAAAAGGAACTTCCGTCAAAATTCAACAGATGAAGCATATTTACGTTCCATAAAAACTGACCCACTTCAATCAGACAATGTTCCGGTGAAATGGGTCAACGCATTAATGACATGGAATAAAAAAATACAAGATTATCACGAAAGCAAAAAGTTCATTTATCTCATTCAAGGAAATCAGGATAAGACAATAGATTGGAAATACAACATAAAATTTCTCCAACATAAATTTCAAAACTTACAAATTGCTCAAATTGATCAAGGACGTCACGAGCTTTTTAATGAGGCAGAGCCTATTAAAAGGATTGTGTTTCAACGAATTCTCAAATACTTGGAACCTTAACATTACCAGCTTCTTTCGTCATACTTAATTTTATTTTCAAAAAATGATACGATAGAAGAAAGGAGAGATGATCGATAATGAAAATTGCTTTTATTTCAGATGTTCACGGGAACGCGATAGCATTAGATGCAGTATTAAATGATATTAGAAAAAAAGAAGTTGATAAGATAGTAGTGCTTGGGGACCTTGCTTATCGTGGACCAGAGCCAAAACGATCGATTGACTTAATTAAAAATTTAAACACAACCGTTATTAAAGGTAATGCAGATGATTGGATTGTACGTGGCGTAAGAAAAGGTGAAGTTCCTGACGCAGCACTTGATAAGATGAATGAAGAAAGAGACTGGTCTGTGGCCCAATTATCCCAAGCGGACATTGCTTACTTAGAAAAACTACCTACAGAAACGCTATTTGAAGAAAACGATATCGTTTTTCACGGTTTTCATGCAACACCAAACAGTTTATTTGATGCGGTACTTCCAAATGCAACGGATGAAATGATCGAGTCAGAATTAATGAAAAAGGTTGCGGATGTTTATCTGTATGGACACATTCATAAATCTTATATTCGTACGATAAACGGTAAAATGATTATTAATCTAGGTAGTGTTGGACTGCCATTTGATGGTATTACAAAGGCTTCTTATGCTCTTGTTGATGTGCAAGATGGAAGTGTTAGTGCTTCGATTGAAAAAGTATCTTATGATTTTGAAAAAACGATTGATAAATATAAGGAAGTAAACTATCCAAATATTGAGTTAATGAAAAATATCATTCAAAACGCAAAAAATTAACAAAAACTCCAGTTCCAATGCTACATGGAAGGGGAGTTTTTCAGAATATTAATAACAAGTAATTCTGTGGTAAAATAGCTATATATAAGGGAGTGACGTTTTATGCACTGGAGAAAATTAGCACTACTTTTGCCACCATTTATTCTTATCGGCTATCTTTTAATAACATATCTACCTGATACGTTAAGTCAATATTCTATCGTAATAGCCATTTTATTTTGGGTGATTTATTATGGTTGGGTCTTTATCGAGGAGAAGAATAAAGAAAAATCAAATAAAGATTCCACAGATAGTACCAAATAAGACCTCATATATAGGTCTTTTTTTGTTCCTGTAATATACGCAACTTCCACTTAAAAAAATAATCACCAAACGTTGGCTGATTTGAGTTTGGAGTGTGTTCATTATAAAGCTTGAAACTTTTTAAAAAAGTTGTTTATTACTGAATAACCATAGACTGCGACGTAGCGTTCCTTGCGTCGGAATTACCATCAACTACGACTTAACTCAACTGATTACTTCGCTCTGAAAATCCACTACGCTTTCCGCAGGCACGTCTTCAGCTAACTTGGAAGAAAGACACTTCCAAGTGGATCTTCAGATCGCGCTGTTCCTGCAGGAGTCGTAGTGGATTTTCATCGCTGGTCGGTAATATGTTTATTGATGAAGTTACAATATCAACAATTACAGACTTTTTCGGACTTTAAGTTCTTTCTAGCGAAGGAAGCAAATGGATGATACTCCTGTGGGAACAGCAAATGTTTTCGATGGGATGAGTAATCGCAATCCCACAAGTTGAAGATCCACTCGGAAAGCGACCTTTGCTTATCCGAGTTAGCTGAGACTGTGCCCACGGAAAGGGAATCCATTTGCTGACGTAGCGGATTAAAAAGCTCCACTACGTCGCAGTTTCTCTCAAGTGCGTCAGATCACACGTACTGATGATTCAAAAAGAAGCGTGAAGTCAATTTCTATTTTGAATTGTTAGACTTTCTTGTTATACCAAAACTTAATTGCCTGCTTCACAGCATTAAACAGGAATTTAAGTTTAGCGATAACTAGGATGTCTCACAAATAAGTTAAAGTTGACCTCGTTCCCATCATTACGTCTCATCTTACGAATTTGATAGAAAATGTGACGTAGTAAAACTAATAATAAACTATTCCCATTAAAAAAGTCGGAATTTAATTGACTTTATTTCACTGCTAATGATATTCTTATAGATATAACTAAATATATAACTATTCTTATCCAGAGAGGTGTAGGGACTGGCCCAATGAAACCTCGGCAACAGGCTATTACTTTTTAGAACTGTGCCAACTCCACAAGTATTTCTATACTTGATAGATAAGTAGTAAGATGCCTGTATTTCTTCTTTCTATTTAACTAGGGAGGAGAATTTTTTATATGATGATTATCGATAAGTAAAAGTTGGGGGTTATAAAATGGGGAAAGTCTTTTTAGTTGGTGCTGGTCCTGGAGATCCGGATCTATTAACGATTAAAGGATTAAAAGCAATTAAACAAGCTGATGTAATTTTATATGATCGCCTAGTAAATGAGGAATTACTCAACTACGCTTCTAAAGATACCGAATTAATTTATTGTGGTAAACTACCTGGAAACCACACCTTACATCAAGATATGATTAACAATTTGCTTTGTGAACATGCCAGAGGAGACAAAATCGTTACACGTCTAAAGGGTGGCGATCCATTTATTTTCGGGAGGGGTGGCGAGGAAGCACAACTCTTAAAGGAATCTGGAATCCCCTTTGAAATAGTCCCTGGTATTACTGCTGGTATCGCCGCTCCTGCTTATGCCGGCATACCTTTGACACATCGAACATTAAGCTCTTCTATTACCATTATTACGGGCTTTAATCCAGAAAAGGATTCAAATGAATATTGGCGGAATTTAGTTGGCAGTGTGGAAACACTTTGCATTTACATGGGTGTGAAACATTTCCCTGAGATTGCTAAAAGGCTAACCGAAAACGGTATGGACGTTAACACCGAAGTTGCACTTATTCATTGGGGCACACTTCCTAAACAAAAAACAATTACTGGTACATTAGCAACAATCAACGAAAAACTACATGAAATTGAAAATCCTTCTATGATTGTGATTGGAAAAGTTGTACGATTAAGAGAGAAATTAGAATGGTTTGAAGAAATTGCACAGTCCTAATCTTCTGCATCATCTTAGTTAATAAGGTGATGTAGACTAATTAAATCATGTTTGATAAAGAAAGGAAGTAACCAAATGATGGAGTTAGAAGGCAAAAAAATTGGTGTTACTGCAGATAGAAAAGCCGATGAAATCAGTACAATCATTAGAAAAAAGGGTGGCACTCCAGTTATTCGTTCTATTCAAGGTGAACGTATTCTTCTTGAAGAAAAAGCAGAGCAAGATGTGGAGCATCTCATTGCAGGAGATTATGACTGGGTTATTCTCACAACAGGTATTGGAGCTAAAGGATTAGAGAATGCTGCCAAAAATCTCGGTGTACTGGAATTATATATTGAAACATTAAGAGGGAAAAAACTTGCTATTCGCGGAAGTAAAACACTGAATTGGATGAAACAATGGGATTTAAAACCATACTTCTCTTCACCTGATGGAACAATGGATAAATTAATAGAAGAGTTAAAAACAAATCAAATTGATGGACAAAAGTTTTTCTTTCAAGCTTACAATAAGGATGAAGAGGAACTACTTAATCAGTTACGAGCATTGCCAATTTTTCTTTATCAATCGATGCCCTATTACTATAACCCACCTGAAGCTGAGACATTAGAAAATTTAAGGACTTTAATCGAAACACGAGAATTAGATGCCGTTTTATTTACGAGTAAAACACAAGTGGAAAACCTTTTTTCAGACTATGAATCTATTGATAGATTAATCGAGGCCTTTGAAAGTGATGTTTTAGCAGTTAATATTGGAATTGTAACCGAAATGCAAGTAAGAGATTTCGGTGTCAATCGTTTATTAACTCCTGAAAAACCAAAAATGGGTGCTATGGTTATATCATTAGCTAATTATTATAAAACGAAAGAAAAGCCTGCAAATACAGACTAAGACTCTTTCATTTCTAATATAAATAAATCGTTCCTATTGTGGTAATCATTACAATAAAACTTAGTGGTAAACCTACTTTAAAATAATCAGTAAACTTATAACCACCTGGACCATAAACAATCAAATTTGTCTGATAACCGATTGGTGATAAAAAGCTAGCAGAAGCACCAATTGTTATAATAACTAAAAATGCCATAGGATCAGCTGCTAATTTATTAGCGGCTTCTATTGCTATGGGGAACATTAAGACAACTGCACCATTATTTGTAATCATTTCTGTAAAAGAAACAGTTACAATATAAAGTAATACCAATATACCTAACATACCAAACGGCTCAGAAACTATAATTAACTGGTTCGCAATCCAATCCGCAGCTCCAGTCTTAAACAAAGCTTGCCCGATACCAAATGCACTTGCAATCAACAATAAAACATGATATTGCATATCCCTACTAATGTCTTCTGGCCTGATAACTTTAAATATAAAGTAAAGAATTACAGTAATTGTCATCGCCTTTAACATAGAAAGAACACCGAAACTAACTAAGAAAATCATAGTAGTGAGTATAAGAATAGATAACCACGCATTTTTCTTATCAATCTTGTGTAACAATGGGTGTTTATTCAATGGCATAGCTACATAGAAATCATTAGATTGCGCAAATCTCTCTTCAAAATCTGCACCAGCTAATAAAAGAAGTGTATCTCCAGCTTTTAGTGTGATATCACCAATACCACTTTCAATTCGCTCATTATTTCGATGCACAGCTATCACATCAGCATCATATTTAGCTCGGAATTTATTTTCTTTTACCTTTTTATGAAGCAGAGAAGATTGATGCGAAATAACCACTTCCATCACTTGTGTATTGCCATTACGTAATTTTTCTAATGTGACGTTTGTTCCTGTCTTTAATTCAATCCCTTTTTTACTTTGAATTTCTGCAATTCGTGAAATAACACCAGTGAATATCAGGCGATCATTCGCTTTTATTTTTGTGGAATTTCTGACTGGATATATTTTTTCATTATTTCGGATTACAGCTATTAAATAGACACCTTTAAAATCTCGTAATCCCGATTCTTCTACTGTCTTATTAACTAATGGATTATCTAGAAAAGGATAATTTTCCTCGATCACCATCTCGATTAAATATTCTCTACTTTTCTCAGTAACAGTTGGTTCTGAGACTTTATAACTCGGTAGAATCTTATATCCAATTGTCACCAAATAGATCAGCCCGATAATACTAGCTGGCAGACTATATTTGGCTAAAGTGAACATCGAATACCCTTCCATTCCTCTTTCTACCATTAAACCATGTACAACAAGATTAGTAGATGTCCCCATTAAAGTTAATATACCACCTAATATCGTTGCGTACGAAAGTGGAATCAAAAACTTTGAAGGAGCGATATTATGGTCAACACACCATTTTCGGACAATAGGCGTTAGTGTCATAACGATTGGTGTGTTATTTAGAAATGCCGACGCTGCTGTAATTGGTAATAAAAAGCTAAACAATGTACGTTGATCAGATTTACCTTTTTTTAATAATCGAAAGATGACTTGTTCTACTAGACCACTTTTTTGAATAGCGCCAGCTACAATAAATAGCAAAGCAACCGTCAACATACCTTGGTTAGAAAAACCGGCAAATGCTTCTTCCGCAGTTAAAATACCAGTTATAAAAAAGATTGACAATGCGGTGAACACAATGATATCCGGACGAGCTATTTCTTTAATTAATCCAATTAACATGATAAATATTACGATAAAAGTAAAGATCATTTCGCCTGTCATATTGTGTCCCCCTAACATACAATTGCCAATTCACTAAGTTGTTTCAGAGGGTTTAATGACTAGTTCAGCAGTAAGAACTATCATTAAGAAATATAACCCTGCTCCTTTAAATAATTTACAATGCTCTCCACCGCTTCTTCAACAGATTGCTTATCTGTTTCAATTGTCAACTCGGGCTGATCTGGCTCTTCATATGGTGCATCGATACCAGTAAAGCCTTTTATCTCACCCGCTCTTGCTTTTTTGTATAGACCTTTTGGATCACGCTTTTCACACGTTTCTACTGTAGCTTTCATATATATCTCAATAAACTCATCTTCTTCTAACAATTGACGAACATTTTCTCTATCTTGTTTATATGGTGAAATGAATGCAGTTAACGTTATTAAGCCTGCATCCACCATGAGTTTTGATACTTCACCAACACGACGAATATTCTCTTTTCTGTCTTCTGGAGAAAATTTTAAGTTATTATTCAAACCATGTCTTACATTATCACCATCTAAACGATACGTATGGATAGCTAGTGCATGTAATCTTTTTTCCAATTCAACTGATACAGTAGACTTACCTGAACCAGAAAGACCAGTAAACCAAAGAACAGTACTCTTGTGTTTATTTTGTTTTTGCCTTTCTTCTTTCGTTACTTCTGAATGATGCCAAACAATATTGGTTGATTCGTGCATGATTGTAGCCCCCTATATCGAAAGTCAGTTTGTTTGCATACCTTTAATAAGTACTTCCGCAACTTCTGGACGTGAAAATTGTTTTGGTGGTTTCTCCCCATTACGTAACATTTCTCTTACTTTTGTTCCACTTAGATGAACATGATTTTCCTTATCATGTGGACACGTTTTAGCAGTAGCCATGTTTTCACACGCTTGGCAGAAAAAGGCATGCTCAAATGCAAAGATTTGAATTCCTAATTCATCCTCAAATTGACGAATAAAATCTTGTGCTTCATAGGTTCCATAATAATCACCTACACCAGCATGATCGCGTCCGACAATAAAGTGCGTACAGCCGTAATTTTTACGAACGATCGCATGTAAAATAGCTTCTTTTGGTCCAGCATACCGCATTGCTGCAGGATAAATAACTAAACGCGTTCTATCTTTTGGATAATACTTTTCCAGAATTACTTGGTAACTTTCCATACGAACAGCTGCAGAAATATCATCTGATTTTGTTTCACCAACAAGTGGATTTAATAACAAACCGTCAACTACTTCTAATGCACTCTTTTGAATATATTCATGTGCACGATGGACAGGATTACGCGTCTGAAAACCAACAATTGTCTTCCAACCAAGTTCTGTAAATAGTGCGCGTGTTTCTTTAGGATCCATATGAAATGCCTCAAACTCACTATGATCGGGACGATTTAACAAGGTGATAGGGCCACCTAAATAAATCTCACCTCTTTTGTACAACTTCTGCACACCTGGATGTGCTTCATCTGTTGTTCCATAAATATTCTTTGCTTCAAGCTTTTTATCATAGCTATATTTTTCCTCTAATTGCAGGATTCCGTAGATAATCCCATCTTCACCCTTTAAAGCTATTTCTTCCCCAATAGAATATGTTTCTGCTTGTGCTTTTGTAACTGCTAAAGTAATCGGAATACTCCAAACACTGCCATCGGCAAGACGAGTCTCTTTAACAACTCGTTCATAGTCTTTTTGTCCTAAAAAGCCTGTAAGTGGGCTGAAACCACCTATTCCAATTAGTTCTAAATCAGAAATAGCCCACGCGTTTATTGTTAAATCTTTTAACGTTTCTGCATTAGTCACTGCTTTTTCTCTTTTTGTTCCCGTTAATTGTCTATTAATTAATGTTCCACCATGTGCTTCAATTGACATCTAAAATAACCTCCAATATGTTTTGAGTGAATCAATTATTACGCGTGGAAATCTAAGCCTGATTCCACTGCTGCAATATAGCCTTGACGAATAACAAAGTCACCGAAGTGCTCTTTTTCATTACGATCTTTTGCATAGGATTGAAGCATTGGTTTTAACGTATTTAAAATTTCTTCTTCTCCAATATTTTCTTTATACATCTTACTTAGACGATCACCAGTAAAGCTTGCTCCTAGATACATATTATATTTTCCAGGTCCTTTACCGATAAAACCAATTTCCCCTAAAGCAGAACGTGCACAACCATTTGGACAACCTGTCATTCGGATAATAATTTCTTCTTCTCTTAACCCAACTTCATTAATGACTAATTCGAGTTGATCAATTAGAGATGGGAGGTATCTTTCAGCTTCAGCCATAGCTAAACCACATGTAGGAAACGATGTACATGCCATTGAATTTCTTCGTAAGGCAGAATTTTGTTTGCCATCTGTTAAACCATATTCTTTAACCAATTTGTTTATTTTAGGTTTGTCTTTTGCAGTTACAGAACCAATAATCACGTTTTGGTTCGCTGTTAAACGGAAATCACCTTTGTGAACCTTAGCAATTTCACGCAAACCTGTCATCAATTTATAATCTTCTGTATCAGCAATTCGTCCATTTTGAATAAATAATGTTAAATGCCATTTACCATCGCCTTTTAACCAACCGTAACGATCGCCATTATGATCGAAGCTAAAAGAACGCGCCTCGTCAAGTTCATAACCAAGTCTTTCTGCTAACTCTTGTTTAAACCAATCAAGTCCATAGTGATCAATCGTATATTTAAATCTAGCATTCTTACGATTAGAACGATTTCCAAAATCGCGTTGAATCGTAATCACTTTTTCAGCAACATCTACTATTTTATCAACTGGAATAAAACCAATTACGCGTCCTAATTGTGGGTATGTAGCAGTATCGCCATGAGTCATACCCATACCACCACCAACAGACACATTAAAGCCTTGCAGTTTATCATCTTCTATAATTGCGATGAAACCGAGATCTTGGGAATAAACATCAACATCATTTGATGGCGGTACAGCAATACCTATTTTGAATTTTCTAGGTAAATAGTGTTTACCATACATCGGTTCTTCATCTGTTTCACGACTATCAATTTGTTTCTCTCCATCAAGCCAAATCTCATGATAAGCTTTTGTTCTTGGTGAAAGATAATCACTTAAATTTTTTGACCATTCGTATACTTCTGCATGAATATCTGATTGATATGGATTAGCTGTACACATTACATTTCTGTTCACATCACCGCAAGCTGCAAGTGAATCCATTAATACGGCGTCCATCGCTTGCATGCTTTTTTTCATATTCCACTTTAATATACCGTGGATTTGAAAAGCTTGACGTGTCGTAAGTTTCATCGTACCGTTGCCGTATTGTTGTGAAATCTCATCCATTGCCAACCATTGTTCCGAAGTTGCGACACCCCCTGGTGCACGGACCCGCACCATAAAGGAGTATGCTGGTTCTAGTTTTTTTTGTTTTCTTTCTAGGCGAACGTCACGATCATCTTGTTGATAGCTACCGTGAAATTTTAATAATTTAGTTTGAGCATCAGGAATACTCGCAGTAAGACGATCTGCAAAACTTTCTACTAGCGTTCCACGAAGGAAATTACTGTCTTCTTTAATTTGTTCCATTTCATCTAAAGGTTGATCTTGCACTCTTGTTTTATTTGTTGTCATCATTTATCCCCCTTACTGAAAAATTAATATACGTCACGTTGATAACGTTTTTCTTTGCGCATTGTAGTTAGAAACAGCTCTGCTTGTTCAGTATTCATGTTGCCTTCCTTTTCAAAAATAGCTAACAATGTAGCCTGAACATCTTTTGCCATATGCTTCTCATCCCCACAAACATACACATGTGCGCCATCCTGTATCCATTGGTAAAGTTCTTTACTTTGTTCAAGCATTCTATCCTGTACATAGACCTTTTCATCTGTATCACGTGAAAAGGCTACATCCATTCTTGATAGAACACCATCTTTAAGCCACTTTTGCCATTCAATTTGATAAAGGAAATCCGAAACGAAATGTTGATCCCCAAAAAACAGCCACGCCTTACCATCAGCTTCAATCTCTTCGCGTTCTTGAAGAAAAGCTCGATATGGTGCAACACCAGTACCTGCTCCAATCATAATAATCGGTTTATCATTTTCCTCAGGCAATCTAAATCTATCATTGCGTTGAACAAAAACTGGTAAACTATCACCAATTTCTAATCTGTCAGCACATTGCCCTGAACAAACACCAACCCGATCACGACCATGGGCATGATAGCGAACAGTACCAAGAGTTAGATGAACCTCATCAGGATTTGCCTTTAAACTGCTTGCAATCGAATAAAGACGTGCTGGTATCTTGCGTAGCAACTTAATAAAGTCGACTGCCGAAACCTGCCATGGACCAAAATCTTCTACTACATCAATCAGATCTCTTCCTTCAAGGTAATCATTAATCTCTTCTCTATTATCCGACTGGGCAAGTTTAGTTAATGCTTCACTACCCGTGAATGCAGCAATTTTCTCCAACAGTGGTTTCGTTAAAATTGTGATCTCGAGAGTTGAGATTAACGTATCTCTTAATGGGCGATCCTCGTGATCCACATTATCGATAGACACAAGTTCATTAGGGTCCCACTGCATTTTCTCAATCAATTGATCTACCAATACTGGGTCATTTTCAGGATAAATACCTAGACTATCACCGGGCTCATATTGTAAATTAGATCCTTCTAAATCTAATTCGAGGTGATGTGTTTCTTTATTTGATCCACGTCCATTAAGGTTAAGGTTAGTTAATATTTCTGTTGTAAATGGATTTTTCTTCGAATATGTGTGACCATCAGTTGCTGTATCTGTTTGAGGTGTTACAGTTTCACTTGCTTGTTGTTCTCCGCCCTGGGACTCTTTCAAAATAGCTAATACGCCTGAAAACCATTCCTCAGCTGGTTGTTCAAAGTCTAAATCACAATCGACACGCTGATATAAACGCTCTCCACCTAATTCTTCTAAACGTTTATCAAAGTCTATTCCAGTTTGACAAAAGAATTCATAAGAGCTATCACCTAATGAGAGAACGGAAAAACGTAGATCTTCTAGTTTAGGAGCCTTTGGACCATGTAGAAAATCATAAAAAGAGATAGCATTATCTGGGGGATCTCCTTCTCCATCGGTACTCGTCACAATCAATAAATTTTTAAGTTTTTTTAGATTCTTCGGTTTAAAATCTTCTAGTGAAGAAACCGTAACAACAAAATCATCTTGTTCTAGCTGTTTACCCATATTTTCAGCTAATCCCTGGGAATTACCAGTATCTGTTCCATAAAGCACGGTTACCTCTACTGGTTCTTTTTTAACAGAGACTACTTCCGCTTCAGGTTGTTGTGCTAATGAATCTGACTGCGAAACTGCTAAATAACCGCTTAACCAATATTTTTGTTGTTCTGATAACGATGGTACAAGGCGATTTAGTAGCTCTACTTGTTCTTGATTGAAAATACTGTTTGTCGTTTGAAATTTCAAAAATATCACCCCACTAATGTATACGATTCTATTTATAAAAGAAGTCAACTAATGATCTAGTTTCCTTTTATTATCTAAGTACTTCTACAGTTCTTCATATGTCTCTTTTATAGAGGGGAGGAAGTGATGATAAGTTGCGTCTAACCTATCATGCACTTCCTCCCAAACAACACCTTTTTAAAAAGGGCTATTCGCTAAGATCTCGGCCATAACCTTTGTATTCAAATTAGTTTAGTCGGAATTAAAAATTAAAAAATAGAATCTCACCTTAATTGATCCTCTGACTGGATTAATACTTGCTTTATTCTTTTGCTACATGTAGACCACATTCCGTTTTATTTGAACCTTGCCATCTTCCAGCACGACTATCTCCATCGGCACCAACTGCTGACGTACATGGTATACACCCAATACTTGGATAACCTTGATCGTGTAAATTATTGTAAGCCAAATCATTTTCTTCAATGTACGCCCAAACATCATCCCAAGTCCAATAAATTAATGGGCACACCTTAATTGATTTAAAACGGTCATCTTTATTTACAAAGTTGGTATTACTCCTACTTACTGATTGCTCTCTTCTTAAACCAGAAAGCCACGCTGTTGCACCGCTAAGTGCTTCTTCTAGTGGTTTGATTTTTCGAATAAAACAACATTGATCAGGCTGTCTCTTCCATAATGCAGAACCATGTTTTTCTGCTTGTTCATCTACTGTTAAATCCGGTTTTTTCATATTAATTTTAAGTTTTGGATAACGTCTTTTAACTTCATCTATTAAATCATAGGTTTCTTGAAAGTGAAGATCTGTGTCGAGAAATACAATTTCCGCATCCTCTTTCACTTTAGCAATTAAGTCAATTAGCACCATTCCTTCTGCACCAAAGCTACAAGCATATACGATGGATTCACCATATGTTTCATACGCCCACTCTACTATTCTAGCAGCACCTTTAGTATTATCAGTAGGATTAAAATCTATAAACGGGTCGACAGAGAAATTTTCATATAATAGTTGATTATTCATTATATTCTCCTCCCTTCATATTAAAACCTCTCTTCTTAATTTCAGAAGAGAGGTCCGTACATCTATCATTCACCCATCTTCTTATCTTTCAAGTGTATGCCACTTGCTGGATGTAGCACAGTATCTAAAATAGACCCGTTGCCGAAGTATCAAAGGGCCAGTCCCTCCACCTCTCTTGATAAGAAACGCTTTATATAATTAGTTTTATCATTGTACAAATCATATTACTACTCAGATAAAAAGTCAATAGATAAAAGTGGACTTTCACATTAATTCTGACAATTCAATTCGTTATTTTCCTAAAGACAAGCGCGTAGAAAATAATGTACATTTATTTCTTTTCAAGGACGCTAATTTCTCCCTGATTACCCACAATAACTGTATCTGTCATATTGATAAATAATCCTGTTTCTACAACTCCTACTATTTGTATTAATTGTTCGTGTAACTTTTCTGGTTGTGTAATTTTTCCGAATTTACAATCTAGGATATAGTTGCCGTTATCTGTCAGGTAATATTCTTTTCCATTAAGTCTAATAATTGGTTCCTGACCTAATGCAGCTATTCGCTTTGCAGTGAGCTCCCATCCAAATGGAGTAACTTCAAGTGGTAATGGATAACTCCCTAAATGGTCAACTACTTTAGATTGATCAACAATAATAAGGAGTTTTTTTGCAGCGATGGCGACCATTTTCTCACGTAATAGCGCTCCACCTCCACCCTTGATTAGCTGAAGATTTTGATCTACTTCATCTGCACCATCTATTGTAATATCTAATGCACTAACTTCTGATAGATTAGTAGTTGGAACACCGAATTCTTGCGCCCACTTCTCTGTCTGTGCTGAAGTAGGAACCCCTACAATACTAAGACCTTCTTGAACACGTTCACCTAACGCTTTAACCATCCAATACGCAGTAGATCCAGAACCTAATCCAACCTTCATATCATCGTTAACATATTTTGCTGCTTCTTTACCAACTAACATTTTTGATTTTTCTGCTTCATTCATACGCTTTCACCCTTTTTAAATTGATGTTAGGTTTATTATACACGTATGAACACTTTTTTGAGGATTTTCGTTCACTTTTTCTGATGTATGATTACATTTTGAGGTTCATGAGCAATTACAGATTGTTTGCGATCATCTTTTGCATTATATGATCAAGTGGGGTTGTTTGTGATCAATTTTCTTTTATTAACCTAATTTCTTTCTCATCGAATCCTGTTATTTTTGTAATAAGTGGAGAATCCATTCCTTCAAAGATCATTTTTATAGCAATCTCCTCTTTCATCGTCTTTTTAACGCTATTGATCTCATATTGTTCAGGAGAAATACGATAAAAATCAGTAACTATATCGCTATGTAACATAGCATCTGCCATTTTGATTGTCTTGTTTCGTTGTTTGATTTTATATAATGTATCTTCCACCTCCAGATTACGAATGAAAAACAACCATTCAGCTAATGGCGTTAACGGTTCTTGTACGTTTAATTTTTGTAATTCTAAATAATGAACCTCTATGTCCCTTATTGATTTCCTTTCTTTAAAAACACTATGATAATCTTCGGTTTCCTGTAACAAATTAAAGTTCAGTATGTTAATAAAGACGCACTTCTTTAATTTGTAATAAGTCTCTGCTTCAGCAACTTTCTCACTGTATAAAGAGGATTTATAGTATATAGAACGATTACGATAATGATCGACATTGCGAACCTGTAACTCAACATCTATGTATTCATCTAATTCTGTCTTAACTTTCATAGTTATTTTTGAAAGTTTATCTTCGGTTACATTTATATTAATAATAGCTGTTATTTTTTCTTCTAAAATAGTTTGTAGAAAGGCTACTAAAATAATCTTATTTTCTGGCTGTTTCCCTGCAAAAATTTTTTTAATAATATAATCAGTTTTAGAATCTAATAACATATACTCACTTACTTTTTCGCTCACTCTTCATTCATTCCTTTCTCTGATATATTGTGGCTTGCCTAATTTCACTTAGCATAGCAAAGTAATTTCGATTCGTAAAAAGGACGTTATCGTATTTCTTCATATATCGTTTCTATTAAAAATCCAGTTGAACAACTGAAAAAAAGAGATTTCAAGTATCTTGTAGTAGATAAATCACAAAATTACTAGTGACCATGGTTTTTTATTATTCATTCTGTCCACAATACTTTAAATCTAATTTCTTAGGATAAAAGCTAGAATTTTTACAGGTATTTATCTCTTTATTTTATGGTATTTACTTTACAATTCGTGTGGTAACTTTAATTTGAAAGCGTTTTCAATCATAAATCACTTAAAATGAAGGAGGTGCAACAAGTCTGTCGTTCCAACTAAAGTATATCTATTCTATTTAGTAAAAGGAGGATTTATTTTGAAAAATTACGCAAAAGTATTATTTGTGGCAGTTCTTTTCTTTATTTTCCTTGGTCCCTCATTTAGTTTTGCAGCTGAGGGGGAAGAAGTCGATATTCAATCTTACGTGAAAGAAATGCAACCTGGTTGGAACTTAGGAAACTCATTTGATGCTGTTGGTCTAGATGAAACCGCGTGGGGAAATCCACCTGTGACAAAGGAATTAATTGATACGCTTGCTGCAGAAGGGTACAAAAGTATTCGAATTCCTATAACCTTTGATCAACGTATGGGAGTTGGGCCTGATTATCAGATTGATCCTGCGTTTTTAGAGCGTGTAACAAATACAGTTAATTGGTCGCTAGACGCTGATATGAAAGTCATGATAAATATTCATCATGACTCATGGATTTGGTTAGAATCCGGTATGAGCCAAAATCATGATGCTTCTTTAGCGCGTTATAATGCAATTTGGACACAACTTTCCAACCATTTTAAAGATTATTCTACTGACCTTATGTTCGAAAGCATTAATGAACCACGTTTCACTGCATCAGCAACAGAGAGTCAAAATTATTTAAATGAATTAAACACATCCTTTTATACTATTGTAAGAGGATCAGGTGGAAATAATAGTATCCGTCCACTCGTATTACCTACTTTAGATACAGGTTCAGAACAAGAAAAATTGGATGGCTTGTATCAGTCAATTGTTGCATTGGATGATCCTTATTTAATTTCTACTGTTCACTATTATGGATTTTGGCCTTTCAGTGTAAATATCGCTGGATATACAAGATTTGATGACGATACAAAAAATGATATTATAAACACATTTGATCGCGTGCATAACACTTTTACTGCTAATGGTATACCAGTCATCATTGGCGAATTTGGATTATTAGGTTTTGATACACACACAGGTGTCATTCAACAAGGGGAAAAGTTAAAGTACTTTGAATATATGATGCACTATGCGCAAGAAAAAGACTTTACGCATATGCTGTGGGATAATGGACAACATTTAGGAAGAACATCACTTGAATGGGCTGATCAACAACTTTTTAATATGATGGAAGCTAGCTGGATGACTCGCTCATCAACAGCAGAAAACGACTTTATCTATTTAAATAGACTAGACACAATTGAAGACGAACCACTTCCATTAAATCTAAATGGGAATACTTTCATCTCCCTTCAATTGAATAATACAGAACTTACACTTGGGCAGGATTATCAACTAGATGGGGATATTTTAATAGTAAAAGAAAGCTTGCTAACACAACTCACTGCTTCAGACGAATTAGGAACGAATGCAGTACTTACCATAAAGTTTAGTCAGGGTGCAGATTGGTCGATCAACCTAATTAGTTATGAGAAACCTGTACTTGAAGACAGCACTGGGTCAATAAGCGACTTTGCTATTCCGACTTCATTTAACGGTGATCAACTTGCAACAGTAGAAACTGTGTATCAAGATGGCACACCTGCGGGTCCTCAAAATTGGACAACTTTTAAAGAGTTTGGTTATACTTTCTCACCGTCTTATGATAGCAATGAAATTTTATTTACAGAAAACTTTTTTAATGAATTAAATAATGGTGAAACAAAAGTAACATTTCATTTTTGGAGTGGTGAAGAGGTATATTATACGCTAACAAAAGAGGATAACACGATAACTGGTGTCGCTGAGGCTATAGAAAGTGATGCCGATAATGACCTACAAGAAGAGGAAAATACTGTTCCACCTAAGACAATAGATAACGAAACACCAGATCCTACAACCGATAATAAAGATAAAGATAGTAGTTCTGCTGAATCACCAGGCAATACTAGTTCTGAAAACACAAAGAATACCGTATTTGATAAAACCGAATCTGAGTTTCCTGTTCCACTAGTAA
Source organism: Paraliobacillus sp. X-1268 (assembly GCF_003426095.1). Classification (NCBI taxonomy): domain Bacteria; kingdom Bacillati; phylum Bacillota; class Bacilli; order Caryophanales; family Bacillaceae; genus Paraliobacillus; species Paraliobacillus sp. X-1268. Next base: position 14,759 of record NZ_QJSK01000025.1, on the reverse strand, counting down.
ATGATAATTCATCCGTAGATGAGAAAGAAGTTAAAAAGATGGGGGCAATATTACCTAATACTTCAACCAATATGTTTAACTGGCTGCTCATAAGCATAATATTTCTTGGATTAGGCATAGGTATTTATCTTTATCAGCGTAACCATAAGCAAGCTTAACATTAAAAAAGTCGGACATTTACTTGTCTGACTTTTTTAATGTTGCACATAAGTTTATCGCGTTAAGTAAAAGGTTAAACTCTTACTATAGAAATCATAAAGTCACTTTATTAAAAAGGGGTACCTATCATGAAAAAAATAATTATTGGAATTGTAGCTGTTGTAGCAATAGCAGTCATTATCTATTTTGGAATAACTATATTCTCAAGTAATGAAAATAATAATACGACTGATTCAACTTTATCCAATGAGGAGGAACAAGCGCCTACTGACGAACAAAACGATGATCAAGAAATGGAGGATTTCACTGATGAAACAGCATTAAATGTTATGCAAGCTTATCGACAAGCTTTTGTGACGTTAATAGATTCTTCTGATCAAGATGGTCTACTTTCAGAATTCGAATCGATAAATGATGTCAGAAATCATTTTCAGGAAGTTATGTCAGAAGATTTGGCAGATTGGATGACAGAGTCTTATATAGAGGAAAGGGATGGTCAAATCTATCTAATCGCAAAAGATAGCCCAACTTGGTTAGCAGAAGAGGAAGATTTTCAGACGGAAGAGGTTGCAGCGGATCATTATACAATCATTCAAGAACAACAAAATGAATTAATCGGTCATGTCGAAATGACTTATCATGCTAAATGGAGAGAAGATAAATGGATTATCAGTGAAATTGAATCAGTACAACTTGATCAACAGGTTTCTGTGGAACAAAAAGCAGAAGAAATTATCCGCGCACTAGCTAACAAAGAAATGGCGTTTATTTCGAATACTGTCCATGAAGAGAAAGGGTTATTATTCTCTCCTTATGTTTACGTTGAAGAGAATGCAATCACATTCGAAAAAAACGAAGTAACAAATTTATTGGAAGACGAGGATACTTATCTGTGGGGTAACTATGATGGTAGTGGTAAACCTATCGAGCTAACTTCAGAAGAATATGTTGAGGAGTTTATCGATGCAGAGCCGCTGCTAAATCCTGATGAGGTGCTTGTTGATTCATTTGAGCAACGTGGTAATATGATAAATAATATTGAGGAAGTATTCCCAGAATCAAAAGTTGTTGAATTTTATACAGAAGGTTCAGATGAATACGAAGGAATCGATTGGTCCAGTATTAATCTGGTCTTCGAACAAAATGAGCATGACATTTGGAAACTCGTTGCTATTGTAACGGATCAGTGGACAATTTAACACAGTTTCACAGAGTTTATGTTAATTCTGTCGTAATTAACATTTTTTTAGAAAGCAGCAGCGTTTTTAAAAAACTTTCACCTGCTTTCACACTAAAAAAGCCATCCCGTAAAATAAATTACGGGATGGCTTTGATATTCAAAATTTAACTTAGCGCTGTTCTAATCGTGCAATTCTCTCATCTAAATCAGGGTGAGAGGAGAAAAGCTTAGATATGCCACTTTTTCCATTAATTTTCATTGTTTGAACAGCTGCATCATCTGTGCGATCATTAACTTTTGCTTGGCTCACATGTGCTTTTAATGAACGAAGGGCATGTGCCATTTTATCGCGCCCAGCTAAATCGCCACCTCCACGGTCGGCGTGAAATTCACGATGGCGTGAGTATGCACTAACAACCATACTGCCAAGAATGGAGAATAGAATTTGAAAAACAATAATCGATACAAAGCGTACAATCATTTGCATTTCTGAACGAACTAAACGCGATACAACGATCGCGACAATTCTTGATAAAAAGACGACAAATGTATTGACCACACCTTGTAATAATGTCATCGTGACCATATCACCATTGGAAACGTGTGCGATCTCATGTGCAATAACGCCTTCAACCGCATCATCATCTAACGTGTTCAAAAGACCAACTGAAACCGCAACGAGTGACCGTTTCTTAGAAGGTCCTGTCGCAAAAGCGTTAACTTCTGCTGATTGATAAATTCCAACCTCTGGCATATGAACGAGGCCTGCTGCACGTGATAAACGATGTACCTTTTCAACTACAGCACGTTCATGTGCTGCTAATTGACCACTTGGATCGATAACCTTTACTTTCATCATTTTCTTTGCAACCCAACGCGACATTGCTAATGAAATAAACGCTCCCGCGAAACCAATAAGTAGACTAAATACCATTAGCGACCCATAATTAATGCCTAATCCACCACCGGCATTCTCAAATGAACCACTTATATTTGTAAATGTTGTAAGTAGTGACCAGACAATTACAATTGTCGTCATTACTAGAATGTTTGTTAATAGAAAATAAAATATTCGTTTTCCCATTTATTGACCTCCATTACTATGATGAAACTTGTACAATCATTATAACAGAGAATTGATGTTTTATGCTGTTTATACACTTTTTACTAACTTTACCTACACTTATGGTAACTGTGTACTACCCATGAGAAAACGATCGCATTCTCTAGCCGCTTCTCTTCCTTCATTGATTGCCCAAACAATCAAACTCTGACCTCGGCGCATATCCCCAGCTGCAAATACGCCATCGAGGTTTGTTTTATATTGACCATAATCTGCTTTTACGTTTGATCTTGAATCTGTCTTTACATTCATTTCCTTAATTAAACTTTGTTCTGGTCCTGTAAAACCTATTGCTAATAAAACAAGCTGTGCTGGCCAAACTCTTTCTGTTCCTGGAATCTCTTGTTTTATTCTATTACCGAATTCATCGATGTACTGTTCCACATCGATAGTATGGACTTCTTTCACCTGGTTGTTTTCGTCACCAACAAACTTCTTCGTTTGGACGGTGTACGCACGAGGGTCTGTTCCAAATACAGCTTTTGCTTCTTTGTGACCATATTCTACACGATGAATGATCGGCCACTCCGGCCACGGATTATCTGCTTGTCTTTCAGCAGGTTTTTTCTGATTGTAATCGAATTGTGTTAAGCTCTTACAATTATGGCGGATACTTGTTGAGAGACAATCTGTTCCAGTATCACCACCCCCAATAACGATGACATCTTTAGCTTTAGCTGAAATATAGTTATCATCTTTTAATTCAGAGTCCAGTAGACTTTTCGTGTTTGTATGAAGGAAATCCATTGCATAATGAATACCCCCGAGTTCTCTACCTTCTATCTTTAAATCGCGATGTTGGGTTGCACCTCCACAAAGGATAACAGCATCAAAATCATTTTGCAGATCTTTAACTGGGTAATCCTTTCCTACATCCGTATTAGGCATAAATGCAATGCCCTCTTTCTCTAACAGATCAACACGACGTTTAACAACTTCATACGGAAGCTTCATTTCCGGTATACCATACGTAAGCAATCCACCAATACGATCCGAACGTTCAAAGACAGTAACATGGTGACCTGCTTTGTTTAGTTGAGCTGCGGCAGCCAACCCAGCTGGACCAGAGCCAACAACTGCAACTTTTTTCTCTGTTCTTACACTAGGTGGCTCTGGCCTTACCCATCCTTCATCAAAACCTTTTTCAATTATAGCTCTTTCTATTGACCGAATTGCAACTGGAGGCTCGTTAATCCCTAACACACATGCCCCCTCACAAGGGGCAGGACAAGCCATACCAGTAAATTCGGGGAAATTATTCATTTTAAGTTCGCGAGCCAGCGCTTCCTTCCACTGATCTTGATAAACGAGATCGTTCCATTCTGGAATCAAATGATAAACTGGACATCCAGAAGTGTGTCCATTCATATCCGTTCCTGTCTGACAGGTTGGAATACCACAATCCATACACCGAGCCCCTTGTTCTTTCAACTCTGCTTCTGGCATTGGCAACTTATAATCTTTCCAATCCTTTGTTCGTGATAAAGGATCGCGTTCTGGCGTAGATTGACGTTTATATTCCTTAAAACCAGTTGGCTTTCCCATTCGTTCACCTCCATTACTTTATTGATTGTACGGCTTCAAATCCTTGTTCAAATGCTGTCATTGCCGCTTCATCTTTCGATAGTCCACTGGATTCTAAGTTGCTAATTCGTTCTCTCATTTCCAGATAATCTTTCGGTATAACACGGATAAACTTTGGTAGAACCTTTTCCCAGTTATCCACTATTCTTCGCGCATTTTTACTTTCTGTATAACCTAAGTATTTTTTTATAAGTTGAAAAACGGCTTCTGCTTCTGTTTTATCTTCTATTGTTTCGAGCTGTACTAATTCCTTGTTACACTTTGATTGGAAAGTTCCCTGTTCATCAAGTACGTAAGCTATACCACCTGACATTCCAGCAGCAAAGTTCTTGCCAGTTCGTCCTAATACAACTACCTTGCCACCCGTCATGTATTCACAACCATGATCACCGATACTTTCAACAACAACATTGGCGCCACTATTTCGCACACAGAAACGTTCTCCAGCTACGCCATAAATATATGCTTCACCACTAGTAGCACCGTAAAAAGAAACATTGCCAATTATCGTATTTTCTTCTGGAGAAAATGAGGATTTACGTGATGGTCGTGCAATAATTTTCCCACCTGATAAGCCTTTGCCAACATAATCATTGGCATCACCAATAAGGTTTAGTGTTAATCCTTTTGGAATGAAAGCACCAAAGCTTTGCCCTGCTGATCCTCTAAATTTCAAACGAATGGTGTCCTCCGGTAAACCTTCTATACCATATCGCCTAGTAATTTCGCTACCTAACATCGTACTAGTCGCGCGATTAATATTACGTATTCCTAATGAAAGAGTCACAGCTCGTTTATTTTCAAGTGCGTCTTTACATAATGGAATTAATTCTTGTTGATCTAATGTTTTATCAAGTCCATGAACTTGTTCAACAGTTTGATAACGACCAACAGCTTCTGGTACATCTGGTTTATAAAGTAATGCGGATAAATCGACATTTTTTGTCTTCCAATGATCGATCGCTACTTTCTTCTCTAATAGATCTGTTCGACCAATCATCTCATTGATCGTTCTACATCCTAACTCAGCCATTAGTTCTCTCGTTTCTTGTGCAATAAAGCGCATAAAATTAACGACGTGATCTGGTGAACCTGCGAATTTCTTGCGCAGTACAGGATCTTGAGTAGCAATACCAACAGGACAGGTATTCAAGTGACAAACCCGCATCATTACACAACCTAAAACAACCAATGGGGCAGTCGAGAAACCATATTCTTCTGCACCTAAAAGGGTTGCAATTACGACATCTCGGCCTGTCATCATTTTCCCATCTGTTTCGACAACAATTCTATCTCGTAATCGATTCATTAATAAAGTTTGATGCGTCTCTGCTAGACCAATTTCCCAAGGCATCCCAGTATGTTTTAAACTCGTTCTTGGAGCAGCACCTGTTCCACCATCATATCCACTAATTAAAACGAGATCAGCTCGTCCTTTTGCAACACCTGCAGCGATCGTACCTACCCCAACTGCAGAGACAAGTTTGACACTAATCCGAGCCTTTGGATTTGCGTTTTTTAGATTAAAAATCAATTCAGCTAGATCTTCAATCGAATAAATATCGTGGTGTGGAGGTGGAGATATTAAATCAACACCTGGCGTTGAATTTCTAACTTCTGCAATCATCGGATAAACTTTTTTACCTGGGAGATGTCCTCCCTCACCAGGTTTTGCTCCTTGTGCTACTTTAATTTGAATTTCATCTGCATTAACAAGATAATTACTTGATACACCAAAACGTCCTGATGCTACTTGTTTAATCGCGCTTCGTCTTAAATCACCGTTTTCATCAGGAATATAGCGACTAGGATCCTCTCCACCCTCACCAGAATTACTTCTTCCACCAATTCGATTCATCGCAATAGCCAATGATTCATGTGTTTCACTGCTAATTGAACCAAATGACATAGCACCTGTCTTAAATCGCTTGCATATCTTTTCTACTGATTCGACTTCATCAATTGGTATCGGTGTTGTTTTCTTAAAAGCAAGCAAGCCACGTAATGATTGTAAATTTTTATCCGTATCAATAATCATCCCTGAGTATTGCTTGAATAATTCGTAGTTATTTGTTCGACAAGCACTCTGCAGTAAATGAATCGTATGCGGATTATATTGATGATCTTCTGCATTCTGACGCCATTGAAAATCATCCCCTGGTTCTAAACCTTTTTCTCCACCACGCGAACGTTCGAATGCTTTTTTATGCCGCATTAGTACCTCTTGTGCAATCATATCCAATCCAATACCACCTAATCGAGAAGCTGTTCTAGTAAAATACTTCTCAATCACTACTGGATGAATACCAACAGCCTCAAAAATTTGTGCACCACGATAACTTTGAATCGTAGAAATGCCCATTTTAGATGAAACTTTAACGACACCATCCGTAGCTGAATGAATGTATATTTTTACCGCTTCATCTAAAGAAGTATCGCGTAAGTCTCCAGTTTCAATTAGACCTTCCAAAGAACGAAATGCTAAATAAGGATTAATTCCTTCTGCACCATAACCTAAAAGTGTTGCAAAATGATGGACTTGTCTAGCTTCTGCAGTTTCAATTAGTATGCTTACTTTTGTTCTCAAACCTTTTCGGATTAGATGGTGGTGTAAACCAGAGACAGCTAATAAAGCTGGAATAGCTGCACGTTTCGAATTAATACCACGATCTGATAGTATTAACAAGGTATAATCCTTTTCGATGGCTTGATCTGCTTCTGCAAACAATTGATCAAGAGCATCTTGTAAATCCTGTTTATTCGAACTATCAAATAAAATCGGTAATGTATGTGCTTTGAATCCTTCTAGTTCATTATGTCGAAGTGTCTCTAGTTGTTCATTCGTTAAGATCGGTGTTTGCAAGCGAATGTGTCGACAACTTTCCGGTTCTGGTTCAACTAAATTGCCTTCTTTCCCAATCGTAGTCTCAACAGCAATTACAATTTCTTCTCTAATTGCATCAATTGGTGGATTTGTAACTTGAGCAAACAACTGTTTAAAATAGTTATATAGTAATTGTGGTCTTTTAGATAAGATAGCTAACGGCGAATCATACCCCATTGAACCAACTGGATCTTTTTTATCCGTTACCATTGGTTTGATTATTTTATTTAATTCTTCATTTGTATAACCAAACGCAATTTGTTGTTCTAACAATTCAGTAGTACTTATACGATCCAGACTAACTTCTGATCCAGACAGATCCTCTAAATTTAACTTGTATTTGGCTAACCAATCTGCATAAGGATGTTCTTTATAAATGGAGTGTTTCACGTCATCATCTGGTATGATCACCCCTTTTTCTAAATCAACGAGTAACCTTTTTCCTGGTTGGAGTCTATCTTTATATGCAACATCCTCTGGCAAAATATCTAATGCACCAACTTCTGATCCTAAGACAATCATGCCATCCTTTGTAATATAATATCTAGCAGGACGTAATCCATTACGATCAAGACTAGCCCCGATCTTTCTCCCGTCCGTGTAAATAATTGCGGCCGGACCATCCCACGGTTCCATAAGTGTACTATGATACTCATAAAAGGCTCTTTCGTTTTCCTTCATTTCAAGATCATTTACCCACGGCTCTGGTATCATCATCATTGCGGTGTGTGCTAATGACCTTCCAGATTGATGCAAGAATTCAAAACAGTTATCAAACATCGTAGAATCACTGCCATCCATATCAATAACAGGTAGAATTTTTTCAAGTTCTTCTTGATTAAAAGCATTAGATCTGCAAAGTGACTCCCGCGCGCTCATCCAATTAACGTTACCTCTGATTGTATTAAACTCGCCATTATGTGCAATAAATCGATTTGGCTGCGCTCTTTCCCAACTTGGAAAGGTATTTGTACTAAACCGAGAATGGACAATAGCAAGTGCAGATTTAAAGTCTCGATTATTTAAATCAATGTAAAAGGAATCTAATTGTTCTGGGATTAACATTCCTTTGTAAACAATTGTAGACGTCGATAAACTACAGATAAATGTATTTTCTGTATCTTCTTTATTAGCAAGACCTTTTAATTTATTCTCCGCTTGTTTTCGAATAACATATAACTTTCTTTCAAAAGCTTCTCGACTTTTTAATTCAGTTGAAGGCGCAATAAAAACTTGCCGAATAAATGGTTTTACTTTTTTAGCAGAATCCCCAACATATGCGTCATTAACTGGGACCGTACGCCATCCAAGAAACTGTTGACCTTCTTCGGCAATAATCTGCTGGAGCTTAAGCTCACTTGTTCTTCTTATATCAGGTTCTTGTGGAAGAAAGACCATACCAACTGCATATTTCCCTTCGGCTGGTAACTCGATATCTAAATCCTCACATTTATCACGAAAAAAAGCATCTGGAATTTGTGTGAGAATGCCGGCACCGTCACCGGTACTGATATCTGCTGATTGTCCCCCGCGGTGTTCTAGATTACAAAGTATCGTAACTGCATGTTGAACAATATCATGCGTTTTCCTACCGTCTATGTTGGCAATCATTCCAATACCACATGCATCGTGTTCATTTTCTGGGTGATATAATCCTTGAGGAGTAGGATAACCGTACTGTTTCATGACAACATCCCTTCTTAATAACAAATGTAATTTAATCTTGAGTATTCATAGTTTTTGCATTTTTTGCATAATCATGCATGATAATAAATTCATCTTTAATTCGAGCCATCAATTGCCTTCTATTTTGATGTGTAAAACAACATATTTTGTAAAGCCTATGTACTGATTAGCATTTGGAGGGAATTGAAATGAACAATGAATCATCTACACAGATTAATGTATTTAAAGTGGCGGCAACTTACATTGGAACCGTTGTCGGGGCTGGTTTTGCTTCCGGGCAAGAAGTCCTCCAGTTTTTTAGTGCATATGGAATAAATGGCCTATTTGGACTTACCTTTGCAACGCTCTTGTTTTTCTTTTTCGGCTATACGATTTTAGTAATTGGTAAAGCATTAAATGTTAGCTCTTATGTAGAGGTAGTGCGATTTACTAACGGAAAAATTATTGGTACGATCATCGATATTATTATTACAGTCTTTCTATTCGGTGCTTTAGCAGCCATGATAGCTGGAGCCGGTGCAATCTTTGATCAACAATTTCAGTTAGCCTCCTTATGGGGGACGATCTTAATGGCAATTATTTCACTACTAACTGTTATAACTGGAATGAAAGGTGTTATTAATGCCATCAGTTATGTTGTTCCAGTATTATTAGTTTCTGTTCTTTTTATCGCTATCTATAGTATCTCAATAAATCCAATTACAGCTGCAGATTTACAAGTATCGAAGTCCATTGAAGGCGCTGCACCAAATTGGTTCATTTCTGCTCTTAATTACGCTTCTTATAATCTTGTGATTGCCGTTGCAGTATTAGCACCAATGGGGGCGAAAGCTAAAAATAAAAAAAACCTACTATGGGGGGCTTTATTAGGTGGATTAGGTTTAGGGATAGGGATCATTGCTATTTTTTTCAGTATTTTAACGAATTTAGATAGTGTTTCAAATGTGGAAGTGCCCATGATTCTTATAGCTTCTAAAATTGCTCCATTTATTCAACTAATTTTTGCTATTGTATTATTTGCTGAAGTATATACCACTGCGGTCGGAAATTTATATGGATTTGTTTCAAGAATGAACTTTATCGCTGCACGCTTTCGAATTTGGGTGATTGCAGGCACAACACTAGCAGCTTTTTTATTCAGTCAAATTGGCTTTTCTGCTATGGTTAAATACTTATATCCTACTGTTGGTTATGGAGGTTTTCTATTTTTTGCGGGGTTAATTTATGTATGGATATTTAAAAGAGAACAATTAAAAGAATAAATACTTTAAAAAACTTCTACTTTTTTTGGTTTACTATTTCAAGTTTCTTCATAGAATTGGTTATGGACAACTTAGCTTATCCATCTTAAATTTCTGTAGGAGGAACAAAAAGTGGACTTTTTCCCATTACTATTCTCAATAACACCTGTTGCGACGATTGCATTATTAAAAATTATTGCAATTGACATTGTTCTTTCCGGTGATAATGCTGTTGTGATTGCAATGGCCACCAAGTCTTTACCAAAAAGACATCAAAATAGAGCAATACTTTTAGGCACGATTGGCGCTGTTCTGCTCCGAATATTTTTTGCAGTTATTATCATTTATTTAATGCAAATTCCTTTTGTAAATGTAATTGGTGGTTTATTACTTCTTTGGATAGCGTATAATTTACTTGTTGAAAAAGAAGAGGAAGCTACCATTACCTCACATACTGGTTTATTAAAAGCTGTTTCGACAATCATTGTTGCAGATGCGGTAATGAGTCTGGATAATGTTGTTGCTATTACAGGTGCGGCGCATGGGGATATTCGTATGATTATCATTGGCGTGATGGTTAGCATTCCTATTATGATATTCGGATCGAAACTAATCGTAAAAGTATTAGAAAAATATCGTTGGATAGCTTATATTGGTGCTGGTATTCTTGCGTGGACAGCCGGGGAAATGATTTTGACGGATCAAAAATTAATAGACTTACTTGATCTCTCTAATGGCTTATTTAACTATTTAATTGTTGGCTTCCTAACGCTAACTATTTTACTGCTTGGTTATATTAAAAGCGCAGCAGACAGCTATTAGTTTTAACTCCCCATTTATAAAACGGGGAGTTAAAACTAGTTTATTTTCGCTCAATTAATCTCGGAGTAGTTCCGATCAAAAGCACCAATAAGATCGCGCATAAAACAAAGGCACCCAACATGGTAATCCCGTTTGTAATCAATGAAAACAACACCACGTTCATATCATCAGGCGCGTATTCTCCCCAAAAAATAAATCCAGCAACAAAGTGCCAAAAGTAACGTGCAACAGAACCAACAAGTGTCGCGGTAATAACCCAAAATAACACTTTTTTCTTTTTCCCCATCTTCAGGTTCGATTGAATGACTTTATAAAATAGACCTGCAAAACCAATAAAAGCAAAGGCAATAAAATATTCAATAAATGCCTGAAGTGGAGTTAGAATATAGGCATCACCCAAGATAACTTGTAAAATACCCCAGATAAAGCCAGAAATTAAACTAACCCTAATCCCCCATCGAAACGCTAAAATTAAAATTGGAACCATAGCAAAAGAAATTGAAATCGATGGAGAAAGCCGAATCGACGGAAGTAAATCAAAAACAAACGCCAATGATGCAAAAAAGGACGCCTCAATCAACATAACCAAACTTAATTTTTTCATAAAAAAAACTCCCCTTTTTTAAACAAAAAACCTCAAGGGAGAACAGATATGTAAACGTAAATCTACATATCACGATCCACATTCCTGCGCTAGCATTAACTAACAGGTTCGAAGGGTTAGAACAACGTGTTCACTCTCAGCTTTTTAGCTCCCCTTGTGGTTTTGCTTATTTGATTTTCGAGTTCATCATATCATAAGATAATGAACTTGTCATACAAAATTTAGGGTTTTTTTTAAAAGGCGATAAATTTTGTAACTTTTATAAATTTCAAGTACAACCAGTTGCGTTCGCTATAAGCAACTGTCAAAATAGAGTACACATGAATAAAATAAAACGAAATCGCAGGTGACCTACATGATTGAGATAAAGACATCTACATTAAGCGACGGGGAATTCAATCGAGGCGTATTCGCTACACGCGACATAAAAAAAGGAGAAACAGTACATATTGCACCTGTTATTCCTTATCCAAACAAGGAGCACGAACACATAGAACAAACAGTACTGGATGATTACGTATTTGAATATGGTAAAAATCATACCGCGGTTGTTTTAGGATATGGCATGTTGTTTAATCATTCCTATACTCCAAATACCGATTACGATATAAACTTTCCAGATCATACCTTTGTATTTTTTGCTCACACAGATATAAAAGCTGGTGAAGAATTGCTAATTAACTATAATGGTGATGTTAATAACAATGACCCCTTATGGTTCAACATGAATTTTGATGAATTGAATAAATGATTAAAAAATTGAAAGCTCAATCCGCATTATACGTGGATTGGGCTTTTTCAATCTTATATTTCTTTAATATCAAAGGATTCAACACGATTAGTGTTTGAATTATAAATTACCGTGCCTTGGATTTTAACTCTTTCTTGAGGTGATTGTAAAATATAGTGATAGATTTCCTTTGTTTGATTTGGTGCTGGATTTGTTTTCTTAACAAAATTATATTCTGTTATATTATAATTCGGATAAGCTACCTCAGTAACTTCCAATAAATATTTTCCCCATTCTGCTTCCTCTACTTCTGGTGAAGATTCAAATTCAATATTTATTACCCCAACCGCTGGATCTGCACCTAATGCTTCAAATGCCTTTCGGTGTAGGTTAATTTTATCAGCTGGGAATCCAGGTACTTTATCAACAATTGTCACAATAACTTCTCTTAAAGTTTGGGAGAAAAGCTCACGTATCTTTAACGTTTGCCCACATTGATAAGGCGAATTCACACCTACAGCTGCTGTCATATATTCATTATGAGACCAAGGCATACCACATTGCGTAACACGTCCTCCTTCTGTCCATGTTGCTTGGCCTCTTGTGAATGGTTGCCGCCCCCAGTAATTTAATTGTTGTGGATATGGATGTAAATATGGAGACTCTCTATAAAACTGATTTAACGATTGATATTGATTATAATATGGATACATCATTTACCTCCTAGTTTTAGACTAGGATAGTTTATGTTTTATACAGGCGTATTTGTGATTAATTCAGAGACATTCAGTATATTCTCGTAATCAAAAAAAAGCCCCATCCACCTTTCATCTGGATAGGACCTAAAGATATTAATGAGATTGATTACTTGTTTCCAGCCATTCTCCTACAAATTCTTCTTCATCATAGTCAAAGAAATTCTTCATAATGTCTTCGCGATCATCAAGAAAAAGTTGATTAGAAATTTCTTCTACTAGATTAGGTATACCAAAACGCATCCCTGAAAGTGCGGAAGCTGAGATCCCACAACTTATTAATGCGGAATAATTAAAAGCAAATAATCCATGTAAACGTTTCTTCCCTTTTTCATCTCGGCTTATAAAGGCAAAGCCAGGGCTTAGGTATGGATGCGCGTCTAACACAGGATTTGCGACTTCATCTGGTGCATCATAAAAATCGCCCCAGCGGGCAATATGGTTTTCTACAAGTTTCAACTCTGGTCGTAAAGCTGGATCGGTTAAAAGACCGGTACTTATAATAAGAAAATCAAAATAGTATTCACCCTGAGGCGTTTTAACTAATGCACCTTCATCCTTCTGCTCTACACTTAACCACGGTGCACCTAAGTGTAGATTAAAACCTGGCCAGGATGTTGCACGACTAAATGTATCATTTGTTGGTGGTTGATTATGCTTAAAGAAATGAGAGATAGCAGCATATTTATCTGCATCAGACAAGGCTGGGAAACGTTCAATTAATCCAGAAGCCTCCATTTGTCGAATTGGATTTATACGTGGCATCTTTTTTCGACGGACAAATACATGTGCTTGATCAACACCTTCTGTTAATGCAAAATTAGCATTATCAAAAGCAGATGCTCCACCACCTAAGACAGCAACCTTCTTGCCTCTTAGTTTTTTAAAATCAATTGGTTTCGATGTGTGTGCATAAAGATGACTCGGCAAATTATCTGAAATCATTGGCGGAACATACCACTGGCCACCACCTTGAATCCCAGTAGCTAGAACTACTTTACGTGCAAGTATTGTATCTGAGGGTGCTCCACTACCTTCAATATGTAGTCGATGTAAGCCTTCTTCTACTGGCTCTATAAGATTTAACTTCACTTTATTTATAACAGGTAAATTCAAAACTGTACGATACCAACGAAGATAATTCATCCAATCACCGCGCGGAATCTTATCAATTGCTTCCCATTCTTCTGGTCCAAATTGTGCTTCCCACCAAGAACGGAATGTTAAAGATGGAATACCCAAATCAATTGAAGTTAACTGTTTAGGGGTACGCAACGTAACCATTCGAGCATACGTTTCCCAAGGTCCTTCCAATCCATCAGGGTTTTCATCAATGACTAAAATATTCGATACTCTCTCACGAAGAAGTCCAAAAGCTGCGGCTAAACCACTTTGGCCACCTCCAACAATTATCGCATCATAGACATGACCTTCTTTATGGTCAAGTGGGCGTACCCAGTCAGAACCACCAAACGCAAGATAGGAAAGGTCGGTTTTCACTCGTTTGTTTAATTCTTCTAAACTCATGATTTTCATTCCTCTCTTCGGTTTCTATATCTAAAAACTCACTTTTAACGTGAAGAAGATTAACATTATTTGTGATTATAATACTATTTTAACATTTCTGATAACTTTATCGTATGTATACTATATCTAAATTTCCTTTTGTAAATTGTTTAAAGTTACTAGCTCCATTTTCTCATTAAATAAACTTGCTAATCGTTGACTGTTTTAGTTTGTATTATAGCTGTTATATTGCATTAAGCTTTTAAAAATGATTTATTACTAAATAAGCATAGACTCTGTCGTAACGTGCTGTTACATTTCGCTCTAAAAATACACTACGCTTTCCGCGGGCACGGCTCATAGCCGTCAAGCTAAGCACTACGGTTTAAAGAACTAGAAAAATACGATACCCTAACGGATAAGGAAAATTTATTTGGAGGGAGTTTCGATGCGTTTCAAGAAAGAAATGGAGCCATTTATTCAAG
>NZ_QJSK01000024.1:0-36850 GCF_003426095.1 Paraliobacillus sp. X-1268 | reverse complement strand
TTTGAAGGCTAATTTGCGTTTCACTCGTATGTCAGTAAGAGGCAAGAAGAAAGTGGAAAATGAATTAGGATTTGCATTCATGGCGGTGAACTTGAGAAAGTACACGGCTAAGCATGCGCATGGTGCAACAAATCCTGAAAATAATCCAACAAAAAAAGATTCCGACCATCTTCCTAAGATGATCGGAATCTTTTTCGTTATTTTGGCTAGTTATGTCCCAGCCTCTTTACATTTCTTATTATTTAATTTTTACATAGGATTGTAGTGCTTCTACTTTATCGGTTTTCTCCCAAGGAAACTCAATATCTGTTCGACCAAAATGTCCGTATGCTGCAGTGTCTCGATAAATAGGTCTGCGCAAATCAAGCATCTTTATGATACCTGCTGGACGTAAATCAAATAATGCTCGAACAGCTTCTACTAATTTTTCCTCGCTAACTTGTCCACTATTAAACGTATTAATAGCAATTGAAACTGGGTCTGCGACACCAATAGCATAAGCTAGCTGTACTTCACAAGCATCAGCAAGTTTTGCTGCTACAATGTTCTTTGCAACATAACGCGCTGCATATGCTGCAGAACGATCTACTTTTGTTGCATCTTTCCCACTAAATGCACCACCGCCATGACGGGCGTAACCACCGTATGTGTCCACGATAATCTTTCTACCTGTTAGCCCTGCATCACCCTGTGGTCCACCGATAACAAATCGACCAGTTGGATTAATAAAATACTTTGTGTCTTCATCTAATAATTCAACTGGTACGATTGGATTAATAACATGCTCTTTTAAATCAGCCTGAATTGTTTCCAATTCTATATCTGGATGATGTTGTGTTGAAATAACAATGGTGTCAATTCGTAATGGCTTATCTTGCTCATCATACTCTACTGTAACTTGTGTCTTGCCATCTGGACGTAAATAGTCAACAGTTTTATCTTTTCTTACATCTGCAAGACGTTTAGAAAGCTGATGTGCTAGAGCTATTGGTAAGGGCATCAATTCAGGTGTTTCATTATTGGCATAACCAAACATAAGACCTTGATCCCCTGCTCCAATAGATTCAAGCTCGTCATTCGTCATATTTCCTTCTCTTGCTTCTAGAGCTTGGTCAACTCCACCAGCAATGTCAGGTGATTGTTCATCAATTGCTGTTAGTACCGCACATGTTTCAGCATCAAAACCATATTTAGCTCTTGTATAACCAATTTCTTTTATTGTTTTACGTACAATTTGTGGAATGTCAACGTAAGTAGAGGTAGTTATTTCCCCCGCTACTAAGACTAAACCTGTTGTTACAATTGTTTCACACGCTACACGTGCATTTGGATCATGTGTTAAAATCTCATCAAGAATCGCATCAGAAATTTGATCACTTATTTTATCTGGGTGCCCTTCTGTTACTGATTCCGAGGTGAATAATCGACGATTTGCAGTCATTCTGCTAAATCTCCCCTTCCTAAATCACTTGCCCGACCATTTTTATGTCGAATAGATATATTTTACGTCTTCCTTTTTTGAACTGCAATAGTTATTTCAATTTTATAATTGCTAGATATCCATTATGAAGCCATTGTAAATTTAATTTTGCTTTTTATTTAATGGAAGGTGCTCGAATGTTATCGTAACGGAACCAATAACAGTTGTCAATAAAACATTCTAAAATACTAGTGAATTCGACAGGTGCCATTTTCACATTTATTTTTAAATAAATGATAACGATTCTTAGCGACCCAACGATATAATGGATTTCCAATTAAATCTGCCTTTGGTAAATAGGCTAGTACTCCCAACCAAAATGTTAGAACACAACGAAGCAAAACAAAACGAACTGCATAAAAGCCTGTTAAAGTTTCACCATTTTTCTTTCTTAAATGAATCTCTCCTACTAATTCTTGTTTCTCTTCCTCCGATAGCTTGTTTGTTGCTTGATAGGACTGTAAAGATTTCCATTCAAAGACATTGAACCAGTCCAGTGCGGTTATGATCTTTTTACTTTGTTGACAGAGGTAACAAAATTGATCATATAAAATAATATTCTTAGCCACTTTTAGCCTCCTTATTTTACTTTTCCACTACTATACCATTATTAATCCTATTTTTTAAAAACTTATACTTATAGGCAGGCACACATTTTCCGCCCATGAATAAAGTAAAGAAAGACAAAATAAAAAGGGGATAAAATAATGAAAAAATGGCTTGTTTGTCTTATATTACTTTTATCACTAGCAGTATTTAGTGCCTGTTCAGATAATTCTTCGATTACAAAAATTAAGGTTGCAGAAGTTACACGTAGTATCTTTTATGCACCGCAATATGTTGCACTTGAAGAAGGGTTTTTCGAAGAAGAAGGACTAGACGTCGAATTACAAACAATTCCTGGTGGAGATAAAGTAATGACCTCCATTTTATCTGATAACTCAGATATCGGCCTTGTAGGATCAGAAACATCTATCTATGTAGGCGCCCAAGGTTCCGAAGATCCTATTATTAATTTTGCACAGTTAACACAAACAGATGGAACTTTTCTTGTAGCTAGAGAACCTAACGATGATTTTACGTTTGAAGATCTAAAGGATACTGATTTTTTAGGGCAACGAAAAGGCGGCATGCCACAAATGGTTGGAGAATACGTATTGAAACAGAATGAAATTGATCCACAGAATGATTTGAATTTAATTCAAAACATTGACTTTGCTAATATCGCTAGTTCTTTCCTATCTGGTACGGGTGATTACGTTCAACTATTTGAACCAATTGCTAGTCAATTCGTCCAAGATGGCAATGGTCATATTGTTGCATCTTTTGGTGAAGAATCTGGTCATGTCCCTTATACCGTATTCATGGCTAAGCAAAGTTTTCTAGAAGAGAATGAAGAAGCTGCAATTAAATTTGCTCGCGCAATATACAAAGCCCAACAATTTGTGCAAGAACATGAAGCCGAAGAAATTGCTGAAATAGTTCAACCATATTTTGAAGAAACCGACATCGCGTTATTAGTTTCTTCCGTAGAACGCTATAAAGCACAAGGTTCTTTTGCTGAAAATCCACTTTTAGATGAAGAAGAATGGAATAACTTAAAATCTATTATGGATGAAGCTGGTGAATTACCAGCAGATATTATGCATGATGAATTAGTAAACACGGAAATAGCCGAAGAGGTCATGAACGAATAAGGAGGTTTTATGCTTGAGCTTTTTGCAAATAAAGCAGATCTCACATTATTACTTTAACCGAGAAAGTTATACAAAAGCACTAAATAATATCTCATTTTCTGTTGAAGAGGGCGCATTTATTTCCTTGTTAGGACCGAGTGGTTGTGGTAAAAGTACCCTTTTATCTATTATAGCAGGTATTATTGCCCCAACTCACGGTGCTATTACGCTTCAACAACAGAACTTAATTAAAAACCGCTCAGAAATCGGTTATATGCTTCAACAAGACTACCTTTTTCCGTGGAAGACCATTCTTGAAAACACATTAATTGGACCAAAAGTACAGCAAAATCAAGATAAGGCAACCATTGAGAGGGCTAAAGGTCTTTTGAAAGAAATGGGTCTAGAAGATGTTACAGATGCTTATCCAAGTAATCTTTCTGGTGGAATGCGTCAACGTGTTGCACTCATTCGTACGCTATTAACAAATCCACAACTACTTTTACTTGATGAACCATTTTCTGCACTCGATTTTCAATCAAAATTAAAACTAGAAGATTTGGTTTCTAACTTATTAAAAAGTTATCATAAAACATCTATCCTGGTCACCCATGATATTGGAGAGGCAATTGCCATGAGTGATCGAATTTATCTCATGCGTGCAAACCCAGGTGAGATTCACCAACAATTCGAAGTTCCAGTTGAAGTTCGAAATTTAACGCCATTTGAGGCAAGAAAACACATCAAATATCAAAACTTATTTGATCGGATATGGGAGGAGTCGAATAGCCTTGAGTCAAAAGCAACAGTCCGATAACAGTCTGTTTCTAAACCATATTAAAAAGTTAAAATCCGATCGAAGGAATACGCTATATTGGCAGCTGTTTATTTTTATTGTTTTCATCATAACGTGGGAAACAACTAGCAGATTAGCTTGGATAGATCCGTTAATTTTTAGTTCACCTTCCAAAGTTGCAAGTTTATTTTTATCGAATTTAGTTGATGGCTCACTTTGGTTTCATTTACGAATCACACTTCTTGAAACAATTGCCGGGTTCGTTGTCGGAACAGTACTTGGAATATTTTTAGCGTTTTTGTTGTGGAATTCTAAGAAACTTTCTGACGTTCTTGATCCGTATCTTGTTGTACTAAATGCTTTACCTAAAGTAGCTTTAGGTCCTATTATAATTGTGGCTCTAGGTCCTGGGTATGTCTCTATTATTATGATGGGTGCGATTATCTCTTTTATTATTACAGCACTCGTTGTATACAGTGCTTTTAGGGAGGTTGATCCTAACTATTTAAAAGTTCTTCAAAGTTTTGGTGCAACAAAATGGCAATGCTTTAAAGAAGCAGTCTTTCCAGCTTCTTTCCCCGCAATGATTTCAACTTTCAAAGTAAACGTCGGTTTGTCATGGGTGGGTGTCATTGTAGGTGAGTTTCTTGTTGCCTCAAAAGGACTAGGTTATTTAATCGTTTACGGATTTCAAGTGTTTAACTTTACACTTGTGCTATACAGTCTTGTCGTTATAGCTATTTTAGCTTCACTTATGTATCAGGGGGTAGAGAGATTAGAGAAGTGGTTAATCAAACAAAATTAATTAAGTAAAAGCCGTCCTGATTGCTGAAAAGCATCTTGGACGGCTTTATGAGTCAACTAATTCTTGCACTCGTTCTAAACTATACGGTAATACTTTATCCTTCATCATAAAACTAAAAGCGGGATTTGTTCGCAATTTTTCGGGGAGTTCTTTGAATAACACTGGCCCCTCTGTTTCAAAATAACTGGCTTGTTTTGGTAATGAGTCAATCACGGCAAAATAAATATTCTTTACTACATCTTCACTTTTTCCCTTTACATAATATTGACCAATATAAGTTAGAGAATGAACCCGACCACCAGTTTCTTCTTTTACTTCTCGAATTGCAGCTATTTCAGCAGTTTCTCCTGGTTCGACTTTCCCGCCTGGAAACTCAATTCCTCTTTCCTTATGCTTGGTTAACAACCACTGTGTTTCCCATCGACAAATTACCCAGACATGTTTCGGTTCCTTTTTGAATGGGTGATCATCGAATGATAATTTAACTTCATTATGATAATAATCGTGAAATATCTTCATACTTACCGCTACCTTTATACTTGATTTCCTTCTATTGTATCATTATTTTGATCACTATGATCAATATTTGTTATTTTCCAACCTTTCTCACTGTATGTTAATTCGATCTCAATTGTATATGCACCATACAGATCACTTTCATTCTGTTGTGTGATTTTCACTTTATTTTCTTCGATACTTTCCTTTTCATACGCTTCAGATTCCATAAACCATGGTGGCGTTTCTGTTGGTATGATATATAGTCCATCTTCTTTTTCTTCATAATAATATGACACATATTCTTCTGCAATTTCTGCTGTTGTAATAGCTGTGAATTTATCGATTAATTCCGCTTTGGTCTCTATTCCATTAACTTTATATTGCTGATTAACATCTTGAACAAGAATGTCCATAAATTTATTGGTAATATCAATAAGTTCATTATGCTCTAAAACGGGTGTTTTTATTTCTTCTTGAGAACTTGCTAATCGATTCGTTTCAACATTCGTTAATATTTGCTTTTTTTCTATCTGATTATTGCTTAATTCTTTTGATGTAAGTGATTCTTTTACATTCCCATTAGTTTGTCCTTGATAAGAAAATAATAGCAGTGGAATAATTGCTGTAAAAGCAAGTATTATCTTTACTTTCTGCTGCTTCATTTTCTAACCCCCCATCTGTTGTTACTATACCTTTCCTTTTTATATGTTATATCAAACATTTTTATTCAATTAATTTATTTGCTCTTATATACTATATAAACGGCTCGCATGATGGAATAGTTTCATTTATTTTAAAGGTTGTTTTTAAAAGCTTATTGTTTATGACTAAATTAACATAGACTACGACGTAACGTTCCTTGCGCCGGAATTATCATCAACTGTGACATAACAGAATCTCCTGACCGACCCGCTACTCAAGTGAAATTGACTCCCTTTCCGCAGGCACGTCTTCAGCTAACTCGGAAGAAAAAACGCTTCCGAGTGGATCTTCAGCCCGTGCTGTTCCTGCAGGAGTCTCGCCAATTTCACTTGATACGCTAGTTTTGAAACACTGTAATAATAAGAGTATAGATTGCCTTGTTATTAATTGAAACGACAGTTAGAAAAACTAACAATTATAATACATAAGTACGTCGAAAAGATCCGCTAACCAGCGAAGGAAGCAAATGGATGACACTCCTGTGGGAACAGCAAATGTTTTAGGGTGGGATGAGTAATCGCAATCCCACAAGTTGAAGATCCACTCGGAGAGCGACCTTTGCTTATCCGAGTTAGCTGAGACTGTGCCCACGGAAAGGGAATCCATTTGCTGACATAGCGTGTAAGGAGGTTTCACTATGTCACAGTTTCTATCAAATTCGTCTATTGTAAAGTAAAATATTTGCGAAAAGAGTTATTTTTAATAAGACTAATCTTAACAAAAGCGTCTTATATTTTTAGATTTCCCGCAAAACAAAAGAAAAAAGCGACTATCTATGATAGTCACTTTTTCTAATTATTGTGCTTGTGCAGTTTTCTTTTGGGATTCTGCTACTACGTCTTTTATTAAACAACGACCACGTCCATGTGGGATACACATTGGTGTACCAAACATTGGATCATAGGTTACGTCACATTTCATTTGAAATACATCATGAACCATATTGCAACTAATGATTTCTTCTGGTTTCCCTTGTACATGGACCTTTTTATCTTTAATTGCAACGATATGGTGAGCATAACGACAAGCAAGATTCAAATCGTGCAATACCATTACAATGGTACTATTATGCTTTTCATTTAATTCAAACAACAGATCGAGGATTTCAATTTGATGGGTCATATCTAAGTAAGTAGTAGGCTCATCTAATAAAATAGTATCCGTTTTTTGCGCTAAAATCATTGCAATCCAAGCACGCTGTCGCTGTCCGCCTGATAGCGAATCAACTGCCCGGTATTTTAAGTCCATCATATTGGTTGATTCTAATGCTTCATTTACTGCATCATCATCTTCACTCGACCATTTATTAAAAATGCTTTTATATGGATGGCGTCCTTGTTTAACTAAGTCTTGTACTGTCAAACCTTCTGGACTTATCGGACTTTGCGGGAGAATAGAAAGTTGTCTTGCCACTTCTTTTGTTGGCATTTTCGCAATGTTTTCTCCGTTAAGCACGACGCCACCTTCTTTTGGCTTTAAAAGTCTTGCCATTGAACGAAGTAAGGTAGATTTACCGCAACCATTTGCACCGATGAAAACTGTGATTTCACCTTTAGGTACAGTCATATTTAAATCATCTATAATAACATCATCACCGTATCCTAGTGTTAAATCTTTCGTAGCGATCGTTTCCATTTGCAATCTCTCCCTCACGAGCGTTGCTGATTTATATCAGAAAAATAAGTAACTGTATTTCAAACTATATTGTAAGTAGTAATATTTTTATCAGTAACTCTAGTTTATTGGCTATTAACTAATTCGTCAATGATTTTGAGAATCTTTATCAATTAATTTTATCACTCGCTTCGGGAAATCCGACTACATATTACCATTTTCTAATGATAAATCAAGTATGTTATGAAGCGACACCCAGTGGATTCCATCGGTTGTTTCTAATTTAATTTGTTGTTGCATTCCATCTATTTTTTTTACTTTCCCAATAATATATAGTGGTTGATAAGGGTCAAACACTTTAATTTTAATTGTTTTGTCAAAATACGTAGCTTCTGCAACTAACTCAGAAAAAAGCATTATTTGTTGTTCATCTAAAATGGGTTTTACCTGTTTTTTTAATTCTTTTTGATGTGCTTGTAAGACTTGTTTATGTTCAGGGAGCATCATTCTGCTTGATTCCCACATCAGATTGTATCCAGGTGTTAATTTATTTGGCTTCATCTATAATCCCGCTCCTTTATCATGTCCGCCAATCTTGCCCGCTCGTACATGTGCTTGCCCTGCCTCCATAAGAGATGAAGCTCGCACAATCGCTGTAGGTCCATATTTTTGATAAATACCGTCCATCGTTTCATTTAATCTAACTTTTTCTAAAGTATCATCGAATAAAGATAACTGATAAGCATCTGCTATTTCTAACTGCGATAAAGTTATACCAATACTCCTGACAGGTAGACCGTCCCAATACTTGTGAAATAACTGTAAAGCTACTTGATAAATATCGACACCAAAGGATGTTGACGTAGCTAACTTCTTTTGACGATTAAATCCAGTTGATACTTCCGAAGCACTACCTTGTACATGGATTGAAACAGTCTGTCCTATATAGTGGTGTGCACGTGCTCGACGTCCAACTTCTTCACTTAGTTCTAGTACAATAACTTTAATCTCATCTAGTTTTTGATAGTCCCTTGGTAGTGTCATATGATGTCCTACTGCTTTTTGTTCTTGATGGGTAGTGGGTGTAACGGGACTTTCATCGATACCATTTGCTGTACGCCATAACAATTCTCCGTTTATTCCCCAGCGCTTTTGCAACCACTTCACAGGGTGATTAGCTAAATTACCAATCGTATGTAGCCCCATCTTCTGCAAATGTGCTTCCATTCTTCGTCCCACACCAAATAAATCACCAATTGGAAGTGGCCATAATTTTTCTTGTAAATTACTTTGATCTAATCGAAATATTCCGTTCGGGGATTTTTTTGCAAATGCATCACAGGCCATTTTAGCCAACACTTTGTTCGGTCCTATTCCTATTCTTGCTTTTATCCCAACATCCTCAAAAATAGTTTGTTGGATTTTTTCCGCTATTCGTTGTGGTGTACCAAATAAATGTTGACTACCAGTAATATCAATAAATTGCTCATCAATAGAGTACACTTCAATACAATCAGTAAATTGTTCTAAAATCTTTGTGATTTGATAGGAGACATCAATATACAACTGCATACGCGGTCTTACAATTATTGCTTCTGGACATTTAAGTTGTGCTTCCCATAATGTTTCAGCTGTTTTAATCCCATATTCTTTTGCAATTGGGCATGCAGCTAAAATAATGCCGCTTCTTCTGGATGGATCACCAGACACCACAAGTGGCTTATTCTGATAGTCTGGGTTTGTTGCCTTTTCAATGGAGGCGTAGAAAGATTGCATATCAACCAAAAAAATAACTTTAGACATTCTTAACATCTCCCAAAAAGAACCTACGTTCGTATGTATAGTATATACGAACGTAGGTTCTTTTATCAATGGGAATTGTTTACTCTATTCTTTTATGTAACGATCAAGTTGCTTCACTAATTGATGGCGGAGCAGCTTATTAGAGGCATTACGAGGTAAACTTTCCACTATATAAAAAGCCTTCGGGACTTTATACTTTGCTAATAATTCTCTACACTGTTGTTTTACTAAATCTAAATTCAGTTTATCTTCAACTATAAGAAAAGCTACTGGAACCTTGCCCCACTTGGGATCTTCTTGACCAACAACTCCAGCCTCTTTAATTCCATCTATACTTCCTAAAACGTTTTCTATTTCAGCGGGATAAACATTCTCCCCACCAGAGATGATTAAATCCTTTCTTCGATCAACAACATATAAAAAACCTTCTTCATCAAGATAACCTAGATCACCAGTGGCAAGCCAACCTTGACGTAAGACAGTTTGATTGGCGGATTCGTTTTGATAATAACCCTTTGTCACCATTGGGCCTTTCACAAAAATTTCACCAATTTCTAATGGATTGGCTTCTTGCTTGTCATTCATCACTTTCATTTGCGCGGTAAAAAGAGCCTTTCCTGCTGATCCAATTTTTCTTAATGCTTCATTCGGACTTAAGGTTACAACTTGCGAACTCGTTTCGGTCATTCCGTATGTTTGAAAAACTGGAATGCATTTTTTTCTTGCCTTTTCTAACAAATAAGCGGAAGCTGGGCCTCCACCAAGTAACATACATCTAAATTCTTCTGGATAGCTTTTAGTAGCCAATTTCTCCATTAAGCGATCTAACATAACTGAAACAACAGAAACGATTGTAACACCTTTAGCCATAATCGCTTGATGAATATCCTCCACTTCAAATTTCTCTAGTAAGTAGATTGGCATACCATAAATAACGCTCTTCATTAGTAACGAGAACCCACCAACATGGAATAACGGTAAAGTTGCTAGCCATTTATCTTGCTTATTAATACCTAAATTTAAAGCAGAAGCAATTGCACTCGACCAATGATTACCATATGTATGGACAACACCTTTTGGTTTTCCTGTCGTTCCAGACGTATAAATAATTGTAAATATATCATCGAGATTCAATTCTTTTTTTAAATCACTAGCTATTTCTGGTTGTTTTTCTACTGTTAAAAACGAGACAACTTTTACGATACCTGAGTTCACTAACCCTTCCAAATAAGATTGATCTTCGGTTGTAGTTATAAGATACCTAACGTTTGCATCATCTAGTTGAAAAGCTAATTCACTTTTAGAAAGACGTGTATTAAGTAAAACAATAACTGCACCCAAATATGATAAACCATGAATAGCTATAATCATCTCAAGACTATTTTTAGAATGAATAGCAACATGTTCACCCTCTTGCACTCCGAGAAATCGAAGCTTTTTAGCGAATTTTTGTGCACGGTCTCGAAGAATAGAAAATGTGACCGGAGCAATTAAAGGTGATTCAATTGCGGTTTCATTTGGTGCAAGAGTTGCTTGTTTGTCTAACCAATGAGGCATTTTTTCAATCATTACTCAATATCCCCTATCTCACGTAGTCGCGTAATTAAATCTTTTTAACACCGGCTACTTGCTTAATCTCCTTTTATGTAAGAAAGAGACGAACATTTTCTTTCCCATGCTCGTCTCTTGTTTGATTAATATATTAAGGAAAACGCGGAAACTGTTTAAAGTCTGGATCACGTTTCTCTTTAAATGCGTCACGGCCTTCTTTCGCTTCGTCTGTTGTATAATAAAGCAAGGTCGCATCTCCACCCATTTGTTGCATACCTGCTATACCATCCGTATCTGCATTTAGAGATGCTTTAATGAAACGTAGTGCAGTTGGAGATTTCTCTAACATTTCTTGACACCACTGCACAGTTTCAGCTTCCAATTGCTCTAATGGAACAACTGTATTAACTAAGCCCATATCCATTGCTTCTTGTGCGCTATATTGGCGACATAGAAACCAAATTTCTCTTGCTTTCTTGTGCCCAACGATACGTGCTAAATAGCCAGCACCATAACCAGCATCAAAACTACCTACTTTAGGACCTGTTTGACCAAAGATAGCATTATCAGCTGCAATCGTTAAATCGCAGACAATATGTAAAACATGCCCGCCACCAATTGCATATCCTGAAACCATTGCTACAACAGGCTTTGGAATAACACGAATTAAGCGTTGTAAATCTAAAACATTTAAACGTGGAATTTGGTCATCTCCTACATAACCACCGTGACCTCGAACCTTTTGGTCACCACCTGAACAAAATGCATCATCTCCAGCACCTGCAAGAACGATAACACCTATATTTGAATCATCTCGCGCATGTGCGAATGCATCAATAAGTTGATGCACTGTTTGTGGACGAAATGCATTGCGTACCTCTGGTCGATTAATTGTTATTTTAGCAATTCCATCATATGCGTCATATAAAATATCGCTATATTCTCTTACACTTTCCCATTTTACTGTCATCGTTATTCCTCCATATCATTAATAAAATCTTTTACTATTGTATCAAACTTTTCCTTTTGTTCCACATGAACTGCATGACCTGCATCAGAAACAATATGTAGCTGTATTCTTTTTGAACGCTTTGCCATCTTTTTAGCAATTGTAACAAACTTATCATCTAACGCGCCCACAATGACCGAAACTGGTACAGAAATCGTTGCTAATTGATCCCACCATGAAGGTTGCTTTCCTGTTCCCATACCACGTAAAGACGATGCAAGTCCCTTTTTAGATTGTGCTAAACGCTCGTTTCTTATTTCATTTTTCACTACATATGGTAACGCTTGTTGTGTAGCAAACAATGGCAAGCTCTCCCATTGATCAACAAACGCCTGTACGCCCTCTTTTTCTATTTTCCCTGCCCAGCTATCGTCTTTTGTTTGTCGAGCTACTTGTTCATTTGGTGAATCGAGGCCTGGTGAAGCACTCTCTAATGTTAGGGAGGCAACCTTTTTAGAATGTAAAAGTGTAAATGATAAAGCTGCCCTACCCCCCATCGAATAACCAATCAGATGAACTTTCTCTATCGCTAATTGATTAAGGATCAAGGCCAAGTCTTCACAGAAGTCTTCCATACGGACAGGCTCATTGCATTTCGTTTGACCATGGCCAGGTAAATCAATCGCAATACAACGATAAGAAGAAAAAGATTCAATTGTATTACGCCATGTTTTATGACTTCCAGTAAACCCATGTAAAAAAAGAAGCGGGATGCCTGTGTCTTCACCATATTCTTCTATCCAATAAGATCGATCATTTACGGTTAGGTCCATCATACTCTCCCTCCAAATGGCTAGCAATAGTTTGCCATTTTTCTTCATGCCAAGCAACATTATCGCTGCGATCGGTTTTTAATTCAATAACCGAAAGACCTTCTGTTTGATAGCTTTTTTCTAATGCTAGCTTGAAGGTTTGCCAATCAGTTGGGCTTTCATACAGTCCTTCATATAACTCTACCACATGAGAAAAGTCCAAATCCATCGGTGTACCAAATAACTCTTCATAATGCGGCACATCTTGTTTAGCCTGTGGTAAAAAGGAAAAAATACCGCCACCATTATTATTGATCAAAACAATCGTTATGTTCAAGGAATAGCGCTTTGTCATTAACAAGCCATTTTGATCATGAAAAAAAGATAAATCACCTAGCAATAATGTTACGCGCTCAGCAGAAGAAGCTGCACCTAGAGCACTAGATGTCACACCGTCAATTCCATTAGCACCCCGATTTGCTAAAATACGAATTTGTTTGTCCGTATTAAACCAAAAAGTATCCACATCACGAATCGCCATGCTGTTTCCAACGAAAAAGGTGCTATTATTTGGTATGATTTCTTCAATGTACTGGACAACATCTCCCTCTGTTATTACTTGAGAAGCACTTTTTTGCAAAACTTTTTTTGCGATACTGTTTCCTTTTTGCCACTCCTTCAACCAATTTTGATCAAAATAAGGGACAGGATTTGTTATTAATCCTTGACAAAAAAGTTGTGGATCCGCGTATATCACAGTAGATTGATGACCAATAGGTTCACGATATCCTTCTGCTTCTTCTACTACGTAATGATCAATTTGCGGATTTTCCTTTAACCACAATGTATAAGGTTTCGATACAGGTTGAGCACCGAAACGAATAACAAAATCTGGTCTAAATAGATCTCTTGTTTGTTTATGCTTTAAAATAGCATCATAACTCTCAATCACATTACTTTTATCATAATCACCTGAACGTAATTGTGATAATGGATCAGCTAATAATGGTAATTGCCACGCATTTGCTAGTGCAATGATTTCCTTTTGAGCCTGTTGGTCTTCCATAGGCCCACACACAATAAGACCTTTTTGCTTCGTTAAAAATTGTTTATGTAAAGCTATTAACTGTTCCGCTGAAAGCTGTTTCTTCCCTTGTTTCACTTCCAGATGTGCTGTTTCTTTATTTTCACCCCACAAATTATCCAATGAAAAATCTGGCACTAAAGGCTCTCGAAAGGGGAAGTTGACTTGCACCGCAGCACGATTAGCTGTATTTGCAATTTTATATGCAGCTGCCGCCTTTCCTCTCACATAATTTCCCTGCTGATCTGTTAATTCAGGTAGACTCATATCATGAAACCATTTTACATAATCGCCATATAAATGTATCTGATTAATGGCTTGTGGGGCCCCTACATCTCTTAGTTCATGAGGACGATCCGCCGTTAGTATAAGTAATGGCACCCTACTGTAGAAAGCTTCAATAATTGCTGGATAATAGTTAGCTGCTGCTGTACCAGAAGTACAAACAAGTGCAACAGGACGTTTCGTTTGTTTGGCTATACCAAGTGCAAAAAAAGCAGCAGAGCGTTCGTCCATATTAATCCAATGCTTGACAGACCGATAGGCCGCAAAAGTCATGGCAAGTGGTGTTGATCGAGAGCCTGGCGAAATGACTACATCTCTCAATCCATTTTGATAAAGTTCATCAACAAAACTGGTAACGTAGCGTGTTAAACTTTCAGTATGATTCATGCATTACAAACCTCCCAAGGCTGTCAGCATCGGTGTGAACTTCATCATTGTTTCTTCATATTCCTCTTCTGGAATTGAGTCTTTTACAACACCGCACCCAGCAAACAATGTTGCTTTTTTATTCTTAACGACTGCAGAACGAATTGCTACAGCAAATTCTCCATTTGCATACGCGTCCAACCAACCAATCGGAGCGCCATACCAACCACGATCCAATGATTCAAATTCCCGAATAAAAGTCAATGATGCTTCTCGCGGTAAACCACCTAATGCCGGTGTCGGATGAAGATCACTTAAAACATCAAATATCGTGAAGCCTTCCTTGAGTTTTGCTACCACGGGTGTATATAAATGTTGTAAGTTCTTTAATGGATAAACAACTGGTTCATCGGGAATATCAATTGCTTCAGAGTAGGATTCTAATGCTCCACGAATCATATGAACAACATGATTATGCTCTTCTCTATTCTTCTTATCTTCCCATAGCGCCTGTCCAATTTTTTCATCTTCTTCTTTTGATTTGCCACGCGGTGCAGTTCCTGCTAAACACGCTGAAAATAACTGTTGATTATCAATACGTACTAATCTTTCTGGTGTCGCACCGACAAAACAATCCTGTTCTTTTTCAATCGCAAAAACAAAACTTAATGTTTGATTACTTGTTAATTCTTTTAAAATAGAAACAATAGCTGGCGCTTCAGCAAAGTCCACTTCCATTTTTCTTGCTAATACAATTTTAACCGCTTGTCCTTGATTAATTTTCTCTGTCGCTTGTTTCACCAGTTGTTTCCACATTACTGCATCGCTCTCCAATTTGTTTTTAAGAATTGGTAGCTCATGTTCTAGTTTACGTGGCGAAATAAGTATATCTTTTTGTTTTTCAATCTCGTCTCGTAACTGTTGATTCTGATCTGAGTCTTTTATTTGCAAATTAACCGTGAAATAAAAATCATCTTTGTCTTTCGTTAACAAATAAGTAGGCACGCGAAAATAGCTACCATTAAAATTATCCCATAGTGGTGTTTTGCTACTGGTAGTATCAAACGGAAAAGCACCAATCGCGATTGGACCTGTGCCAGGCTGTTCATACTCATTATAAATAATAGCTTCTTCTAAAAGCTTTTTCCATTGATTTTCAGTATTTTGATAATAATCATCATCTGCATGCATAGAAATTGCTGTTCCAGCACCAACTAAATAAAAATCATCTGGTACGCTAGCCCAAAATAAACGATTTCCTTCTAGATACTTTGCTTGTTCAAAAAAAACATGCGGATCAACTGGATCAATTTTTTCTGTGAAACTTAGCATTTGTACAGTATTGTTATTTATCTTTGCTTTTTTTATTGCCTCATCTAATAAAAGATCTAGTTGTTTTTTTTCTATTTCAATCATGTGTGCTTACCCTCCAATAATGATAGGGGTTATCTATTAAGGCATTGATCCATAATATTACGATATATCTATTCACTATTTTTATTAACTTAAAACTTTCCCCTTTTATATTTTATGCTGTTTTTCAATCTTTCTCAACAATCATGATTATTTACCAATAATTTATTATTCAATTTGATTGACACGACTTCTTTCCTTCTCTAAACTTATAATGATATTATAGATTATATTAGCGTAATTATCAGGTTTAAAGACAAGATAATAAAAAGAATTTGTGCGTTAAACGTTAGTTAGGAGAGAAATAAGGATTATGCAATCATTACAAAATAATACCATAAAATCAACTTTGAACGAAAAACCAGGTTTTCATGTATGGTGGAGGCTACTTCGTCCACATACTTTAACTGCATCTTTTGTTCCAGTATTTATCGGGAGTATGTTAGCTATACTAGATGGCTCAATTAATTTCTTGCTTTTTTCTGCCATGCTTTTAGCTGCCATGCTTATTCAAGCAGCAACGAATATGTTTAATGAGTATTACGATTATGTACGCGGACTCGATAACGAAAACTCTGTTGGAATCGGTGGAACAATCGTCCGTGATGGAATTGCAGCCAAAACTGTATTAACTCTGGCTTGTAGTTTCTTTGCATTCGCCATGTTATTAGGTGTTTATATTTGTTTAGAATCTAATTGGTGGGTTTGTGCTGTCGGTCTGTTTTGTATGTTAATTGGTTATTTATATACCGGTGGGCCATATCCAATTGCGTCCACACCGTTTGGAGAAATTGTTTCTGGATTTTTCATGGGTACAATGCTAATCGGATTTAGTTATTTCGTACAGACAATGGAAATATCAAGTGACATGCTTTTAATTTCCATTCCTGTAGCGATATTTATCGGGCTAATTATGCTTTCTAATAACATTCGTGATTTAGAAGGTGATAAAGCGAATGGTCGTAAAACAATCGCTATCTTACTTGGGCATGAAAAAGCAGGCAAATTGCTTGGCTCATTATTTTCTATTAGTTACCTTTTGACTATACTATTTATTGGTGTTGGACTTCTACCATTATGGTCAATAATTACATTACTGAGCATAAAAAAAGCGAAACAAGCTATAAATGGATTTAAAGGAAAAACCACAAACGTCGAAATGATTCCAGCTATGATAGCAACGGCACAGACGAATACAATTTACGGCTTTCTACTAGGTTTATCTTTGTTAATACAGATCTTTATTCCTTTTTCTTTATAACAAGTAGTAAATATTAAACAAAAGCAGACATTGAAATTGTGTCTGCTTTTTTCATAAGAAAGGTGGTATTTAAATGGATTTAGATGGAACATTAATGCAAGCATTGGAAATGGAAGTTATGATAAGTCAGGCAGATCTAGTTGAAATTAAAATGCCTGTTAACGAAAAAACACGCCAACCAATGGGTTATTTACATGGCGGTGCAAGTGTGGCACTAGCTGAATCAGCGGCAAGCATCGGCGCCTTATTAAATGTTGATCCGAGTAAATATAATATTTTTGGAGTTGAAATAAATGCTAATCATATAAAAAGCAAGCAGAATGGTTGGGTGATTGCTCGAGCAAAACCTGTACACATTGGTAGAACAACGATGGTATGGCAAATTGATATTATAGATGAATCAGATCAATTAATTGCTACCTCACGCTCTACAATAGGAATTGTAGAGAAACGATAATTTTTAATTGATTGAATTATTCCGTTTTATTCGTTTATCTGTGTTTTCGACCGATTCGAGCTGTGTTCGCTCGATTACAGTATACAACTGAAAAAGCTGGCCTCCCTTTTCAGGGAAAGCCAGCTTTCATTTTATATTTTTTATCCTATCATTGCCTTTTTCTGATCAATCCATGGTTTAAGCTTAATAAATAACGGAACAAAAAGCACTGCTAGAATAATTCCCTTCACGACGTTAAATGGTAAGACACCAACGATAACTGTACTTAACTTCACTGTACTACTCATTGTTTCCCAGCCCATAAACCAGCTATACGCTGGTAAAATAACAAAGTAATTTAGGACACTCATGCCTAAAGCCATCACGACAGTACCAGTTGCCAAACCTGAAACGAGACTCTTATTTCCTTTAAATTTATGATATAACATCGATACAGGAACAACGAATAACACGCCAGCGATAAAGTTTGCAACTACTCCAATTGGATCTCCAGCACCTGTAAAGATTAAATATAATAAGTTTTTAATTGCTTCGACAATTATCCCAGCCATAGGTGTAAACAATAGTGCTGCGATTAATGCCGGAACTTCACTAAAGTCAATTTTTAAATATGGTGGTAAAAAAGGTAATGGAAAGTTAATAAATAATAATACCAATGAAATTGTACCTAATAGAGCAAGAATAATTAATTTTAATAAGTTTGATGATTGCGATTTAGTTGTTTGCAATCTCAATTCCTCCTTCATCTTTATCGATTCTAATCTTGATGAAGGCAGAGCAATACTTTAGACATTATAAAAACCCTAAAACCAAATGGGGGCTTTTAGGGTTTACACATATCAAGAAATAAAGGTATATAAATATACCAAATTTTGCTCCTTATCTTCTCCCATCCAGACTTTAACTGTCGGTCCCGGATTTGCACCAGGTCCACCACTATGAAAGTGGGTCACGGACTAAAAGCGATTTAACGCTTATCACCGTCGGTCGGGAATTACACCCTGCCCCGAAGATAGAATCGATATTTAATTAATTATATTATACAATAAGTTAAAAAGTTTGTGAAGTCTTTTACATGTGTTTTTTTTCACAAAGTTCATATTTCATAAAAATACTTTTATTCATCCAAGGGATTTAAGCTTTCTTTCCCTGTCATACCTGCAATCATCGCAACTAATAAATCAATTTCTTCATCGATATCTTTAATACTCGCCGTTTCAACGGGAGAATGCATATAACGTAGCGGTAAGGAGACTAGACTCACTGGTACTCCACGACCAGTTAAGCGCATTTTGTCAGCATCTGTTCCTGTCATGCGGGGAGTCAGCTCATACTGCACGTCCATATTTAACTGTTTTGCAGTTTTCTCTAATAAGATATTCATTTTACGATTAATTGGTGCACCTTTCGCTAAAACTGGGCCACCATCTAACCGAATATCACCATGTTTGTTTTTATTAACACTTGGATAATCAGTAGCGAACGTTACATCACAAGCAATCGCCATCGTCGGTGCAATTCCTGCTGCTGCAAAATAAGCGCCACCCATGTTCGTTTCTTCATTCACTGTACTAGCCGCATAGACACCTACCTTTAAATCTTTATCAGAAAGTCTACGCAATACCTCAGCAACGATAAATGCACCTGTACGGTTATCTAAACCTCGTCCAGTTATGTACCGATCCATCAATACTTCTGGTTCGCGTTGATAAACCGCAAGATCACCAATTTGCACAAATGCTGCGATTTCTTCTTTTGATTGTGCACCACAATCTATAAAAAGATCTTCCACATCAAAGTCACCTTTTATACCACCATGATGTTGAGCGTTAACACCGATAACACCAGTGATTTTCTTGCCATAACCTAAAACATCTACCTTCATGCCAACAGCCGCTTTTGGATTAATTCCACCCATTTTATCAAAATATAAAAAACCTTGTTCATCTAAACGATTGATTACAAGTGCAATTTCATCACTATGACCAGCTAATAAAATTTTAAAATCAGCTTCTTTATTCAACACACCTATTACGTTACCTGCATGATCTGTCATGATCTCATCAGCAAAAGGCTCAACATAACGCATCCATTTTTTTTGAATCTCCATTTCCATACTTGATGGAGATGGTGTTTGTAATAGTTCCATTAAAAACTGTTGTCTCTCTTTTTCCATTTTTGTATGACCTCCTAAATAATCTATTATCATCATATCAAATTTTTTGGTAAATACTAATCTTTAACTTTAATTTTTGGATAGGAAGTGAGAAATTGCACCTTTATAAATTTTGGCAGTATTATTTTCGTTTACCTAGTTTACTACGATTACTAGCGACAGTATTCGTACTAATGTTTAGCTTTGGGCTCCTTATACACTTAATCGAACCCGAGCACTTCACTACTATTTTTGATGGGATTTGGTGGGCATTTGTAACAGGATCAACGGTTGGTTATGGTGATTATATCCCATTAAGCACATTAGGAAAAACACTTGGCATTCTTTTAATTCTAACTGGTGGAGGGGTTGTAACTTTTTATATGGCAACCATTTCGGCTACAACAATCAAACAAGAAGAGTCCCTTTCAAAAGGTGATATTACATTTAAAGGAGAAAATCATATTATCTTCATCGGTTGGAATGAACGAACAAGACAGCTACTCGAAATGATGCATAAACATCATAAGAAGGAGGAGTTTGTCTTAATTGATCATTCGCTAAATCAACTTCCCTACAAAGACCATAACCTTCATTTTATTCATGGTGATCCAACAGCTGATGAAGTCTTACAAATGGCTAACGTGCAGGCTGCTAAATATGCAATTGTGACAGCTGATCCTGCAAAAAAGGAACGTCAAGCAGATCAAACAAGCATCTTAACAACAGTAGCATTACGTGGAAACAATTCAACTATTCAAATCATCACAGAAATACTTACAAAAAGCCAGATTTCTAATGCGAAACGTGCTGGTGCAGACGCAATTATACGTTCCAATGACTTTATGAGCACCTTGTTTTATCATGAAATCTTTCGAACATCATCAGTACAACCATTCGAATTATTACTAGAAATACTATCGAATCAACAATTTTCTCAATGTGCTTTACCTGAAAAATTAGTAGGAAAAAACTTTTTAGAAGTATCCGATTACTATGTTTGCTCAGAACGCTTACTTATCGGAATAATTTCTAATGGGGAAGTGCAATTAAATCCATCTTTTGAACAACCTTTAACTGAAAAAGACACACTTCTTTTGTTAGAAGGCATGTAAAAAGGCTCTCAATTTAATGAGAACCTTTTTTACTATACCTTATAATCTTTTCTCTAGTTCTTCTTTTTCTTTTTCAAACCCTGGCTTTCCAAGCAATGCGAACATATTCTTTTTATATGCCTCAACACCTGGTTGGTCAAATGGATTAACACCTAGTAAATAACCACTAATTGCACATGCTTTTTCAAAGAAATAAACAACATACCCAAATGTATAAGCATCTAATTTAGGTAAATGAACAATTAAGTTTGGTACTTGACCATCTGTGTGTGCAAGCATCGTACCCTGGTAGGCTTTTTCATTTACAAAATCAACTGTTTCACCAGCAAGATAATTTAAACCATCTAAATCTTGTCCATCTTTTTCAATCGTAATTTCAGATGGAGATTCAAGTACATGTAAAACTGTTTCAAAAATATCACGGCGACCTTCTTGTACGTATTGTCCTAATGAGTGCAAATCAGTTGAGAAGTTTGCTGAAGAAGGATAGATCCCTTTAAAATCTTTTCCTTCACTTTCACCAAATAATTGTTTCCACCATTCAGAGAAGTACTGTAATGATGGTTCATAATTAATTAACATTTCAATTGTTTTCCCTTTATTATATAACACATTACGAACAGCTGCATATTGGTAAGCAGGATTCTTATCCATATCTGGTTCACTTAAGTCCTGCTGCGCTGCTTGTGCACCTTTCATCATTGCATCGATATCAACACCACTTGCAGCTATTGGAAGTAAACCTACAGCTGTCAAGACAGAATAGCGACCGCCAACATCATCAGGAATGATAAATGATTCATACCCTTCTTCAGTAGCCAATGTTTTCAAAGCACCTTTTGCTTTATCTGTTGTTGCATAAATACGGCCTTTTGCTTCTTCCACACCATATTTTTCTTCTAAAAATTTACGGTAAATACGAAAAGCTAAAGCAGGTTCTGTTGTTGTACCACTTTTTGAAATAACATTAATCGAAACATCTTTATCTTTTAATAAATCAAATAAGTCATTCATATATTTTGAACTAATACTATTACCAACAAAAATAATCTGAGGCGTATCTCGTTGTTCTTTAGGCAACGCATTATAAAAAGAATGAGTTAACATTTCAATGGCAGCACGTGCACCTAGGTAAGAACCACCAATTCCAACTACTAACAAGACGTCAGAATCTGATTTTATTTTTTCTGCAGATTTTTTAATTCGTGCAAATTCTTCTTTATCATAATTTTCCGGAAGATCTATCCATCCAAGAAAATCACTTCCAGCTCCTGTCTGGTTATGTAACATATCATGCGCCAATTTTACCGGTTCTTTTAAATAATCTAATTCATGTGTACCGAAGAAAGATAACGCTTTATCATATTCAAAACTTACATGTGTCATTCTTAACCCTCCATTTTTTATTAACTTTTACTATACTAAATGTACCTAAAGATACCAGTTAAATCAAGTAAGAATAATAAGTAAGTGTTAGGAATGGTGACATTGTAAAGAAAAATATCTTTTATTCATTAAAAAATACTTCGCTTCGCATATTTTCGGCAAAATTAGTTAGGCTATAGAAGAATTAAAAAAAAGGAGGAGTTTATTTGAACACGATACAACGTATTACATTACTTCTTATTATAGTTGGTGCAATTAATTGGGGACTTATCGGATTGTTTCAGTTTGATTTAGTCGCTGCTATTTTTGGAGGCGGCGAACAAAGCGGTGCATTTGCACGTGTAATTTATACGCTAGTTGGTATTAGTGGGCTAGTTTGTATATCATTGTTATTTAAACCATCTGAAGAAACAGTTGGTGCTAGAAGTCCCCAACCCGAAAAATAAATATTTAAAAAAAGCCTTTCAGAATTCTGAAAGGCCTTTTTTCTTATTTTACTTTTTGTTAAAAGATTGTGAGCGTTCTTCGGACTGTTCAATCCACTCGTTTAATTTATCTTTTAATGTGTTAAAACCAGCTTCGTCTTGTTGTTGTTGCTGATATTGCTTAAAGTTTCCACCTTGAGCTTGTGCTTTACTTGGTTTTTCCTGCTGTTTCGGTGCTTCTTCTGTAGCGCGAATAGATAGTGAGTATTTATTTTTAGCTTCATCAATAGATAAGATTTTAACTTTCACTTCATTACCTACTGCAATAAACTCATTAATGTCTTTAACAAATCCGTGTGTTACTTCAGAAATATGAACCAACCCTTGAATCTGATCATTTAATGCTACAAAAGCCCCGTATGGTTGAACACCGGTTACTTTTCCATCTACTACTTGACCTTCTACAAACTTCTCTGACATGCTAACAACTCCTATTTTTTAATCTCATTGCATCTACTATTTAGACTTATGCTTGTATTTACTATTTTCCTTACACGCAATTATTAATTTTAACATAACTGTCATAAATAGCACAATATAATTTTTATAAAAATAAAAAATGAGGTTTAATATACTTATATTAAGGTAATAATAATC
This sequence comes from Paraliobacillus sp. X-1268, assembly GCF_003426095.1. Taxonomy (NCBI): domain Bacteria; kingdom Bacillati; phylum Bacillota; class Bacilli; order Caryophanales; family Bacillaceae; genus Paraliobacillus; species Paraliobacillus sp. X-1268. The sequence continues at coordinate 13,560 of NZ_QJSK01000024.1, read as the reverse complement.
TATGTAAAGGTAAGACTTTCTCGTATTCCCCCTGTAAAAGCAAAGCGCTCGTTTAGGCTTTGCTTATTTTTTTGTTCACCTCACTTTAAAAACTTTTCGCAAAGTAGACCCTATGTGTAATTTAACGTGACTACTTTTCATTTTTAAATGATTTTTAAAGAATCGAAGTTTTTTCCTAATCATGATATAATTTGTAAAATATCGATATCTTTTTAAAAGGAGGAAGTTGTATATGTCATCATTATTTGAAAAGTTGCCCAAAAGAGAAAATACCCGCTCGGTAAAATGGGATAGTGTCAAAGCATTGTACGGAGCAGAAGATGTACAACCAATGTGGGTGGCCGATATGGATCTTCCCATTGCTGAACCAATAAAAGACGCATTGGTAAACAGAGCGGAACATGCAATATTTGGATACACGCTTACCGACGATAAACTAAACCAAACAGTAAAAGATTGGCTCCTTCGTCGACATAATTGGGATATTAAAAAAGAATGGATTATTTACAGTCCTGGAGTAATTCCCACTTTACATATGGCGATCTTAAACGTAACAAATCCAGGAGACAGTGTGCTAATTCAAACACCTGTTTATCCACCTTTTTATGATATTGTTAAAAGTCATGACCGCAAGTTAGTGACAAATCCACTCCAATACAAAAATGGAGCCTACGAAATTGACTTTGATGATTTAGAAACTAAATTCAAACAAGGAGTAAAAGCGTTTATTCTTTGCAACCCACATAATCCAGTAGGAAAAGTTTGGTCAAAACAGGATTTGGAAAAAATAGCTGCACTTTGTTTACAATATGACGTATTCATTTTATCAGATGAAATACATGCTGATTTAATTTATGATGGTAACGAGCATATTCCAATGGGCACTCTTTCAAAAGAAGTCAATAATCGCACAATCACGTGTATGTCACCTACCAAAACGTTTAATTTAGCTGGATTAAATGTTTCTTATGCGGTAGTTCCAGATAAGGATATTCGAGTGGCAATGCAAAAGGAATTCAGAAAATACGGCATGACAATGTTAAATGCTATGGGAATAACTGCACTCGAGGCTGCTTATACAGATGGTGAGGAATGGTTAGAGGATCTACTGACACTCTTACAACATAATCGCAACATTCTGATAGAAGCGTTTCAAGAGCGATCAGAGATAACCGCAATCCGCGCTGAGGGTACTTACCTCATTTGGCTTGATTGTACGAATATGGGGCTTACTCATACGGACTTAAAGAAATTCATGCAAGATGAAGCCAAAGTTGGTTTAAACGACGGGATTTCATTTGGTGAAGAAGGTGAAGGGTTTATGCGTATGAATATTGCAAGCCCAACAGCTTATGTACAAGAAGGTATTAACAAAATTATAGCCGCATTAGATAAAAGATAAAGAAGAAGAGTAGTACATTGGATGTACTACTCTTCTTCTTTTTTGTTTTCTGTTGGATCTGTAGGTGCTTCATCATTTTTTGCTTCTTCTACAGTAATCAATCCACAGGCAATCCGTTCTCCTGCATCACCTGCTGGTTGCGTTACACCATCATCTTGTTTCGCATGAATAATAAGTGATGTTCCATCACCTTCGAGTAAAGATTTCTGACCCTCGACTAAAGTAGCGCCACCAATAAGTAATTCAGCTTCAACTAAGCCATCATCTTCAGCCTCAATATTAGGCATATCACCTAAATGTGCACCTTCTGGAGACATTAGTCCATGCTCTTTGTTTTCTGGGTTATAATGATTTCCCGCAGATTGGAAATCAGGTGACTCACATTTAGCATATTCATGAATATGTATTCCATGTAAGCCTGGTTCTAAACCTTCTACAGAGACTTCAACTGAGACACCTTCTGGCTTTTCGGTGAGTATCGCCGTACCTATCGCATCATTTGAGCTATTATACATTGTCACTGTCAGAGGAGAATAATCATCCTGTTGACAAGCCACTAAAGCAAGTAAGCAAATCAAAAATAAACTGGATTTTTTCATCTAATAACAGCTCCTTTTCATGAAATTCGCTGATTATCAGTATATCCAGGTATGGTATTCTCTAATCAAATTGAGTTAGAAAATTAATAGATTTGTTTCTCATCTTTTGAAGTAGGAACACGTAAATCTTTTTTCTTTGGTAGCGGTTTTCCATACACCTTATTTGTTATTTTCGGAGCCCAATCAAACAAAAGCATGCCAATAAAAGCCGCACCTATAATATAAATTCCGCTTAATATTTGAGCTGTTCCTGTTGCAACTGTAGCAATAACTACTGAAAATTCACCCCTTGCGCATAAAGAAAGACCGGCTCGCAATGATACTCTTTTTGATAAGCCATACCATCTTCCACCAATTACACCGACAAGCACCTTAGAGAATACGGACCATATGAGTAAAGTCAGTAATAAAAGTGGCATCGGAAATCCTGCACCTAATTCAATAGATGTTCCAAAATATAAAAAGAAAGTCGGTAGTAAAAGATTTCGAATTGGAATAACTGCATGTTCCACTCTCTCAATCTTGCCTATTTCAGCTAACATCATGCCTGCTAAAAATGCACCTAATACTTCTGAAAGATCAAGCAATAATGCCAGTCCACCAAATGAAACAGCAATTCCTATTAGTAATGCGAATTTAAAGTCCTCGTCGTCTATTCTTTCAATAAATGTTCCAAAACGTTTGAAGAGCGTTTTACCAAGTAAAATTGCAAGTACAATAAGTCCAATAACTTTTAATAGGATAAAGGCTAAATCCGATGGAACAAATTCTCCGCCACCTACACTCATTCCAATTAAAACCGCAATAATAATTGGGGCAACTAAATCCTCAAAAATCAAGACAGCTAAAATAAATTCCGTTTCCTTATTTGCCATTCTACTTTTATCATCTAACAGTTTGGCTGTAATTGAGGAGCTTGTTGCATAAGCCACCCCACCAACTAAAAAGGCGTTAAATAAACTCATTCCAAATCCAAATGCTATAAGTGTAGACACACCAAGGCTTAAAACTACATCCAATAAACCCGATGTCCAGATTTTTTTCGCAATACTTCCAAGCCTATTTATACTAAACTCTAATCCTAATATAAAAAATAAAAGAACAATTCCAATTTCACTAACAAAGTGCAAAATTTCATTATGACTCAATTGATCAGCCAAAAGTACGCCAAATAAAATATAAAGAATAACACTTGGAAAATTTATTTTTAAACTTAAATAACCCAAATAGAATATGCCAAGTAAAACAAGACCTGCTACTAGTAAAGTTGGAAAATCACTTAGCACAACCGAATCATTCCTCTCCTTTACACAATGCTTCTAACATTGCTAATTGATCTTTTTTACCAATTGCCATCAGCACATCTCCTGGTTCTAGGATATGGTCTGCTTCCGGGATTGCAATCATCTCATCCCCTTGGACAATTCCAATAATTGTTGTACCTGTTCTATTTCGGATTTCTGATTCTTCAATTGTTTGATGTGTAATCGATGCTTTATCTGTTAAGGTGATGTAATCAATCACAATTTGTTTTTTAAACATCTTTAATTGATGTGCATTAACAGGTTGGTATGTTGCCCCCAACAATTGGGCTCCTAATTCTCTTGTTTCATCTGAAGTAAGATCCATTGCAAAATCCGCTTCATCACCGTCCACATCATCAAAAAAATATAATTCGCGCTTTCCAGTATGATGTACAATAACCACAAGCATGCTATCTTCAGCAGTCTTCAATGTGATTTTTTGGCCAATACCTGGAAGCTGCGATACAGAAACATTCATATCTCACACCTCTTATATTTTCAAAGTTATCCTTGGTTATTAGTATACCATATCAATTATTTCCCAAACAAAAAAGCTAGAATATACTCCTAGCTCCAAGTTTCTTACTCACCTAAGTGTTCTTTAATTGTATCTGAAATCCCTTGAATCGCTTGCTCTTCATCCGTACCATCTGCAGTTATTGTAACTTCTGCACCTTTAGGAACACCAAGTGACATAACACCCATAATCGACTTTAAGTTAACCGCTTTACCATTAAAATGCATTTCAACATGAGACTCATATTGTCCAGCTTTATTTACTAATAACGTTGCAGGTCTAGCGTGGATACCTGTATCATCTGTAATTTTAAATTTCTGTTCTTTCATTCTTTTCTCCTCCAATTTATAAACGTTTTCATTTATCTTTATACAAAATATTCCACTAATTAAAAACTGTGGAAGTGTTACTTAAATATATTATATACGAAAACACAATCGGAAGAAACAAAAAAACGCAATATTTATAAAACGATTTCATTTTTATTCCTCTTATATGATTAGCATAGTCACTTTTGCGAAATTTGTATTCGACTTATTGTTACGTTATTATTAATATTATATAGTGAAATGATTTATAGGAGGCAGAAAAATGAGTGTACATATTGGAGCAAAACAAGGTGATATTGCAGATAAAATCCTATTGCCAGGAGACCCATTACGCGCTAAATATATTGCAGAAACATTTTTAGATAACGCGTTTTGTTATAACGAAGTCCGTGGAATGTATGGCTATACTGGTACATATAAAGGAGAAAGAATTTCCGTACAAGGAACTGGTATGGGAGTGCCTTCAATATCTATTTATGCCAATGAATTAATGCAAAGTTACAATGTACAAAAGTTAATTCGTGTAGGTACATGTGGGGCCATTCAAAAAGATGTAAAAGTCAGAGATGTTATTCTTGCTTCAACATCTTCAACAGATTCACAAATGAATCGTATGGTGTTTAACGGCATTGATTATGCACCTACTGCGAATTTTGAACTACTTAAGAACGCATATGATACTGGTATAGAAAAAGGCTTGCATTTACGTGTAGGAAATGTCTTCACAAGTGATAGTTTTTATCGCGATAACGCTCCAGAACTATTAGAACTATTAGCAAAGTATAATGTACTAGCGATTGAGATGGAAACTACTGCATTATATACACTAGCAGCTAAATTTGATCGTCAAGCTCTTTCTGTTTTAACTGTTTCTGACCATATTATAACAGGGGAAGAAACGAGTGCAGAAGAACGTCAAACAACATTCAATGAGATGATAGAAGTTTCACTTGACGCAGCAATAAAATAGAAATCAGAAAAGGATTACGTCGTTCTCTCACGTAGTCCTTTTTTATTATCTATCGTTAACCACATAAAATTCAGGTTGACAATAGGTTGTGGATCTTTTATGATCTGTGCAGGAGGTGTCGTATGAAAAGATTAACTGCACTTGATATTACATATGGTAGTGTTTTTGTTTGTTTAATGGCAATTGGCGCAAACATAGCTATTTGGTTCCCCTTTTTAGCAATTCCGATTGGTGGCGTTTCTGTACCATTGTCATTACAAACCTTTTTTGCAATTATGGCTGGACTCTTATTAGGTAGAAAACTAGCAGTGTTATCGATATGCGCTTATATATTAATTGGTATTGCAGGTGTACCTGTATTTGCAAATATGCATGCTGGATTATTTGTTTTATTTGATTATACTGGTGGTTTTATATTATCTTATATTTTTGTAGCTTATGTAACTGGTTGGTTAACGGAAAGACAAAAAACAGTGCGATTAGGATCATCATTTAAAATTGCACTTATTGGTGTAATTATTAATTATTTAATTGGCGTTCATTACATGTATCTAGCCATGAACACCTGGCTAGGGTTAACCATTTCCTATTCGATAACTTGGCTAAGTATGATACCGTTTTTCGTAAAAGATATAGGAATAGCAATTATTGCAGCTTTTCTCATTATTAAAATAATAGATCGTATACCTAAACCAACTATTCGATCTGCCTAAAAAGCAATGCTTCTTTCTTATACAAAAAAACAGATTGATTCCGTTCAATTAATTGCTGTGCTATAATAATAGTTATAAATTTGTTAACAGCTATGAACAAATTTAAACTTAAAGGTACAAATGAAAGGATGAATATCGGTTGGCTTTGTTTGAAAATTTCCCATTGTGGGCAGCCTTAATTTCAATTATCTTCGCACAAGTGGTTAAGATTCCAATTCATTTTATTGCAACAAAAGAATTTAATCCAGGTTTAGCCTTTAGTACTGGTGGGATGCCGAGTAGTCATTCTGCAGCTGTTGCTGCTGTTACAACTGGAATTGGTATAGAGCACGGTGTGTCTTCCGGTTTGTTTGCTGCAGCTTGTGTTTTTAGTATTATTATTATGTTTGATGCTACTGGAATAAGAAGACAAGCTGGTGAACAAGCTATTATTTTAAATATGCTCGTCAAAGATTTTAATTATTTTATCGAAGAAGCTAAGGTCTGGTCAAAAAAAGAAGAATACCAGAAAAAAGAAGAGTTAAAAGAATTACTCGGGCATCAGCCCATTGAAGTTTTCTTTGGTTGTATGACAGGTATTATACTTGCACTAATAATTTATCCACTCTTTTAAAGTAAAAAGAGGTTACCTAGTATTAAATGTATAAATGTAAGGCTTAAAGATAGTTGGGATAATTATCCCAACTATCTTTTTTTATAATTTCGTAAATTTTGCAGAGTGAATTAAGAAATATTCCTTTTTAAGCAAGAAAGCCTCGCATTCAAAATTGAAGTTGATTTAGTGCTCTTTTCGTATGCATCATTGCATTTTACCTTACGTACTTGAGAGAAACTGCGACGTAACATTCTTTATATAAATTGCAATACAACAGAATTCATGCCCCGCTCCTCAAGCGAAATGGGTTCCCTTTCCGCAGGCACGGCTTCAGCTAACTCGGAAACAAAGAACGTTTCCGAGTGGATCTTCAGCCCGTGCTGTTCCTGCAGGAGTCTCGCCCATTTCGCTTGATCCGCTGGATATGCGTTAAAAGTAATACGTGGTCTACTGATCATAAATTTTAATTGTGCTTATGACAACAGCTATTCAGGTTATGCTGATTGATTGTAGCGTAGGACAGTCGACTCCTGCGGGAAAAGCAACAGCTGAAAATCCCGCAGGAAGTGCTTTTTGCTTCCGAGGAAGTTGAAGCGTTGGGTCTGCGATTACTCGACCCATCGAAAAGACTTGCCCGCGGAAAGCGACTGACCGAAGCGAAAATCAACATGGCGGTTTACGTCACAGTTGATGGTTATATCGTCGTAAGATTATTTCTGAGAAGTTGAATCATCCAGTTGAGTTAAATAATTAGTTCATTATGAAATTCCGCCAAAAAAGCCTGTATCGTAGATTCTCAAGTAATCATTGATACAGGCTTTATCTATCGATAGCTCGTTTCTCTTACTTGAAAATTCTAGCCACCGATATTCTTTAACTCTCTTTTACTTGATCTCTGAAAACTTGTAAAGATTCATTTTCATTTAAACTTTTAAGTGTTTCTTTAGCAAGTACCCCTGTTCCTTTTTCAATCAAATAAACTTCTACATCTTTCTTACCCCACTTTTGATACACATCTTCAACTGTAGGATAATATAAGTCAATTTTATTTCCCTTGATTGCTCCACCTTTATCAGCCACAACACCATATCCATAACCAGGTATATAAAGAATAGATCCTATTGGATAAACTGTTAAATCTGCAGCAATAGTAGAATATAAGTCTCTCGTTACTTCGACACCAGAATAAGTTATCCCATATTGTGGATGATCTGAAGTTTTACCAGTCGACTCAACTCCTGCTGTATAACCCGTAGCTATAACGGTTTCGCTTGGGTATGCCTCAAGATCAATCGTATCTTCTAATTTATCAGGAATTACTACCTGTTCACTAGATATATACGATTGTTTTGGTTGTTTATTATTTAATTCTTTTTTTGTTAATTCTACTTGTTTAACAGGCTGTTCTGTGATGGTTCGTGTGAGTGAATTATCATCTTCCATTCCCTCTAAAAATTCTTGTGCGGAAACATTCGTCATTGCTGTTAGCGTTGTGAGACATGCCGCAAAGAAAACAAATGTCATGCCAAATCGTCTTAAACAGGTTTTAAACCAAACCATTTTTATTACACCCTCTCTGGGTGTCAGCTTTACCAAAATGATTTGATTTTATACATTGTTTCAAAGAAAACCAGTTTATTTACTTAATGAAAGAGTTTAAACTTTCCTTTTTTGAATAAGAGCGACCAACCACCAATTTGATATAAGACTCGATTATCAATAATCTGCTTTAAAATTATTGCTTCCTTACCAAATATTTTTCTGTTATTCAGTATACTTCCGATCGCATCTTTTCTTCCTAAAGAAGCAATTGTTCCGCGGTCCTTAAAATAAAATGAATCTAATTTGGAATCACCTTTTAATAATTTCACTAAATTACTTGCACAAAGTTTAGCTTCTTGTATTGTCATTTGGGCAGTTGGAGGATATATATCACCGTCCTCAGAAAAAATCAGTGCACAATCACCTATCACAAAAACATTATCATAGCCTGGTGCTCTTAAGTCTACATTAACTTTAACACTACCCTTTTCATTTGAAATACCCGATTTCTCCATCAGTTTATTCGCACGAACACCTGCTGACCACACAAAGGTGGAAGCTGGTATCTCTTCCACTGCCCCTGCTTTTTCCACAACAATATAATCACGTTTAACCATTTTCACCTTTGTTCCTAACCGAAATTCAACACCACGCTCTTCTAAATAGTGCATCGCATATTCTCCAAGTTCAGGATCAAATCCTGGCATAACAGTCTGTTCAGCTTCAATTGCAATGATTTTTACGTTTTCCTGATCTACATCATATGTTTTACATAAAGTAGGTAGTTGATCTGTTAACTCTCCTAAATACTCTACACCTGTAAATCCACCTCCACCAACAATAATTGTTAATGGATACGTATTTGTTCCAGTGTGTGTGTATGTAGCAAACTGACTTTCTACCTGTTCTCTTAATACTCTAGCTTGATTAGCAGTTCCCATTGAAAAACTATACTCTTTTAATCCAGGTATTTGGAACGTTTCCATCTCAAATCCTAATGCCACAACAAGATAATCATAGTTCAATTCTGTCTGCAGTAAATTAATTTTCTTTTGATCTACATCAATATGCATTACAGTATCTTGAATAAATTCAATCTTACGTGGATCAATCAACTGATCAATGGCTATTTTTGTTCGCTCGTCAGCTAAGGTACCAGCTGCGTTTTCATGTAACCATGTTGTCTGATAATGATAGGCATGTTTATTAATTAATTGAATAACCGCATCATCTTTTTTTAACTGCTTTTGTAGTGTTACTGCGGTCATAATTCCTGCGTAACCTGCACCTAATATAACTATTCTCGACTTTCCCAATGTGTCACTTCCATCCTATACATTCCTTGTCACATTTTCGTAATATTTAATCTAAACTCATCTTAGATGGTTTTAGTCGATTTTTCAACCCACCTAATCACTTTATTTAAGAACTGAGATTTCTATTTTAACAATAAAGTATGTTAAAATATTTATGTCTACATATGTTTTCAATATAGGAGGAATCAGGAATGACTGATCAACACGTTTATGATATTACTATTATTGGTGCGGGACCTACCGGGCTATTTACTGCCTTCTACGGTGGACTTCGACAAGCCAGTGTTAAAATAATTGAGAGCTTACCACATATTGGCGGGCAACTTAGTGCACTATATCCAGAGAAATATATTTATGATGTGGCTGGTTTTCCTAAAATTGGAGCGCAAGAACTTGTAAATAATTTAAAGGAACAACTTGATATGTTTGATCCTTCTATTGTCTTAGATCAAGAGGTACAAGAAGTTGAACGACAAGAGGACGGATCGTTTAAATTAACAACACAGACAGAAATACATTATACAAAAACCATTATCATTACAGCAGGAAACGGTGCATTTCAGCCACGCAAATTAGCTTTAAAAGAAGCAGAGGCATATGAAAGTCGTAATCTACACTATTTTGTTGATAACATGATGAAATTCAAAGGAAAACGTGTGGTATTATTTGGTGGTGGAGATTCTGCAGTTGATTGGGCATTGATGTTGGAATCAATCGCAGCTGAAGTAACACTTATTCATCGTCGTGATAAGTTTCGCGCACATGAGCATAGTGTTGAAAAATTAATGAATTCAAATGTTCGTATTTTAACTCCTTATGTACCTGAAGCACTTATTGGAACAGATTTGATCGAACAAGTTAGAGTAAGCGAGGTAAAAGGCGATAATGAAGTTATCATTGATGTCGATGATGTAATAGTTAATTACGGGTTTATTTCGTCACTGGGTCCAATCAAGAGTTGGGGAATGGATATTGATAAAAATAGTATTGTTGTTAACCCAAAAATGGAATCAACTGTTGAAGGTATTTATGCAGCTGGTGACATTTGTACATATCCAGGAAAAATCAACTTAATAGCAACAGGATTTGGTGAAGGTCCAACCGCCATTAATAACGCGAAAGCTTATATAGAACCAGACGCTCGTGTCCAGCCAAAACATTCAACTAGTTTATTTGAATAAATAATGCCACCCATGTGGGTGGTATTTTTAGTTTGACAATGCTCTAGTTCAATAATAATGCGTGATACAAGGAAATAAATGAATAGTATGCTTCTTCTTGGATAATTTATAAAAAAGAGTTGTATCTAAGGAGGGCATACAGTGCAAGCACAAATTGATAATTTTAATAAAATAAAAACATTGCAAGAAGAAGTAGCAAAACTCCAGCATGAATATTGGATTACCTATAGTAGTATTGACACATGGCAATTTTGGTTAATGGTTATGATGCTTATTCTACCATTAATAGTACTACTTATCGCAATTGATAAAACTAAGCTATTCCTTATTTTATTCTTTACATTTAATATCCATGTTTGGTTTGCCTATATCGATTCCTTCGGTGTAAGAAGAGCTTTTTGGGAATATCCATATTCTCTAACACCATATTTTCCGTTTAGTCTGTCACTAGATGGCTCATTAGTTCCTGTCGCATTTATGCTAGTTTATCAGTGGTCGCTTAATAAAATGAAGAACTTTTATCTCTATTCGACTGGTTTGGCTGCGCTCTTTTCATTTGTCTTTAAACCCTTTTTGGTAAGCATAAACCTTTTTCATCTAAATAATGGTTTTAATTACTTTTATCTATTCCTCCTCTATTGTTTACTTTTCTTAGTTTCGATAGCTATTACAAACTTCTTTATAAAACTAAAAAAACTGCCTAATTAATAGTGTTAGTAACAATCACTATCGATTAGGCAGTACTTTTTGTATTGGACTCGTTCATATTAACAGTCTCCTGGTGTACCTTCTCGGTCTTTGGCTTTAAATGAAGAGCCACAACCACAGGATACAATGGCGTTCGGATTATCGATCGTAAATCCGCCACCCATCATGTTTTGCTTGAAGTCAATTGTTGTACCTTCAATTACAGCTATGTCCTGTTTAAAAATAGTTAATGGTATACCGTTAACTTCTTCTGTTGTATCTAAATCTTTATTAATATCATAATCAAAACCTAGAGAATAAGAAAGACCACTACATCCCCCACCTTTAACTCCAAAACGAAGGCGAACCGTTTCCTGGTCCTCTTCTTTTAACATCTCTTCTATTTGTAAACGAGCATTATCTGTAATGTTTAAGACCATTTTATTACCTTCCTTCTCCATAATCATTATCTTCAAGTATACTAATAAATAGTGATTGATTCAAATATAGTGAATGATTCACCTATTCCAAATAAATACACCTTCAATAGTAGTCTCTGCTTTTCCTTTCATCCATACATGGTTATCCAATCCCCAACGAATAAATAAATCACCACCACTTAAGTGGACTGTCACGACTTCGTCTTTAGTAGCATGACCATTAAGAATTGCAGCAACTGCTGCAGCACAAGCACCTGTACCACAAGCTTGTGTAATTCCCGATCCACGTTCCCACACACGAAAGTGCATTTCTGTTTGATTTATAATTTCCACAAATTCTACATTAACACCTTCAGGAAAGCGATGATCATGTGTAATAATCGGTCCAAGATCACTTAATGGTGCTTCCTCAATATCATCTACAAAAAAGACTGCATGTGGATTCCCCATTGATATAGCAGTTAATTGTAAAGGATGATGACTAACTTGAAAATCTTCTAATACAACTTGTGCATCGTCCTCACCTATCATTGGGATTCTTTTACGGTTTAAAATAGGCTCACCCATATCAACCGTTACTTCTTCAACTAAATCTTTGGTTCCATGAACTTCAGCAGTTACATTGCCTGCTTTTGTTTCTATCTCAAATGTTTTTTGCTTAACTAATTGATTTTCAAAGGCATATTTTGCAACACAGCGAATGCCATTTCCACACGTTTTTCCCTCTGAACCATCTTTATTAAAAATACGCATACCAACCGGTGCTTGTTTACTAGGATGAATTAAAATCAAACCATCTGAACCAATTCCAATATCCTTATTTGCAACAGTAATTGCCAATTGTGGTAGACTCTTTTCATCAAGTTGTGTATCAAATGTATTAATAAATATATAGCTATTGCCTAATCCATGCATTTTCGTAAATGGTATTCTCATCGTTACCTCCACTGTTGGCTCATCATGCACCAAAGTATTTATATCTTATTATACAAACATATTCAGTGTTATGCTATGCATGTGCATTAATTCGTTGCTCGATTTGCTGATAAACCACTTTAATCCGTGGATCACCTTCACATACAAACTGATCATCGATAACAATAATAGGGTAAAATAAATTATCCTTTTGTATCTGATCAATCCAGTTTTGCTCTTTGCTATTATTTGTCTGCTTAAATATATCTACATATACATATTCAAAATCATCAAAGTTAGGAAATTTTCTAGGTACTGCTGCTTTTATCCAATCAAATGTCTCTTTAGAACTTGGGGCATTTATGCAACTCGAACATATTTTTTCTGCACCATATACTGCTATTGTAATTGACATTTCTCTCACACCTCACTGTAACAAATTTCAATTAAAATTATTAATTCTATTTTACAAAACATTATTAAAAAGGTAAAATAGATATAACTAAAAAAGTAAATCTCCAGAATAGATTTTTGATAAAAACATGTTATACTGTTAATGAAAGTAAGAAAGGGGAAGATGGATGATGCAAGAGCAAGTACAAGAAGTATTAAACAAATTACGTCCATTTTTACTACGTGATGGTGGCGATGTTGAATTAGTAGATGTTGATGAAGGTATTGTACGTCTTCGTTTAATGGGAGCATGCGGGAATTGCCCAAGTTCAACAATCACATTGAAGGCTGGTATAGAGCGCGCATTAATGGCTGAAGTTCCAGGCGTAGCAGAAATTGAACAAGTATTTTAAAACTATAGATGATAAAAAAGAGGCTGGGACATAACTAGCCAAAATAACGAAAAAGATTCCGATCATCTTAGGAAGATGGTCGGAATCTTTTTTTGTTGGATTATTTTCAGGATTTGTTGCACCATGCGCATGCTTAGCCGTGTACTTTCTCAAGTTCACCGCCATGAATGCAAATCCTAATTCATTTTCCACTTTCTTCTTGCCTCTTACTGACATACGAGTGAAACGCAAATTAGCCTTCAAA
>NZ_QJSK01000023.1:0-37808 GCF_003426095.1 Paraliobacillus sp. X-1268 | reverse complement strand
TCCGCCGCTCAATCCATAAGTTTCACCCCGAAGGGATTCACTTATTTCATGCGCTCGACTTGCATGTATTAGGCACGCCGCCAGCGTTCGTCCTGAGCCAAGATCAAACTCTCCATAAAATGCGAGCCTGCTGCTCAAATACTTAACTAGCTTGTTGTTTCTACTTACTTAACATACTGTGTGTTTCGTTCAGTTTTCAAAGGTCAATTGCACTGCCTTTTATTTCGACAGATAAAATATTATACCATTTGTAAATCAATAAGTCAATAGTTTATTTAAAAACAATATCTTATGCCAACAAGGCAAAATTGCTATTACATAAACACTGTTTTTCGACAGCTAAATAACTATAACATATTGAAACACAAAGTCAATGAAAATATTTATATATAAAACTATTAGTATGATTACTTTAGTAATCTACTGACTTTACTATACCACACAATATTCATCACTGTCCTCTTAAAAGCATTTTCGTAAAGGATAAATGATAATGCGATTTATACAAATTTTATTATTGTTTCAATTAGTTTGTCACGTTCTTCCCAAAAAGCACCATGTCCGCTATATTGAAACGGAACAAGTACTGATCCTTTAATGTTTTGATTTAGTTTCTGAGCACTTTGATATGGTATAACTTTGTCATGAACTCCATGAACAATTAAAGTAGGGACATTTATTTTTTGAATATCTCATCTAAGTTTTCGTTTCTTAGTGTGACAATTATTGCTGCAGTAGACCAACTAGCAGCTTCTAAGCCTATTTGCTGAAACCAATCTGAAAACTGACGAGAAATATATTGAAAGAAAAAAGTATTTGTTATTCCATGCATCATCTTAGGACGGTCATTTAATGCTTCCTTAATTAGGTTGTTAGCAGTTTCTGGTGAAAATCCTGTAGGGGCCGCAGCAGCAAGAAGCACAAGATTAGATACCCGGTGGTCTTCATAACGCGCCATATATCGAATTGCTATAGCACCACCAGTAGAATGACCTAATAAAATGAAGTTATCTAATTGGAGTATTTCAACAACACACATTAATAAAGCATCCATCTTTATTACACCAAATTATTTGATCTCAACATAATATATGCATCTGTTAGATATAGGTGAATACCTAGTGTAAACTTCCCTGAAATATTAATTAACAGCTAATTAATTCAGAAAGGGCTCTGTTACAAATTGAGACAGGACACAAGTGCTGCTGATTTCCTCGTTCTTTCAAAACTAACTTTCCCCAAGAAGGTATCTTCTGATAAACTCAATCTCGATAATTAAGCCTGGTAGAAAACGATGAAAGTAAGAGACTATCCCCATAATTCCTGCTATTTGCGCGGGTTCATAAATATGTTCTAACTGATGACTGTTTAGTGTGATCGGATACGGCATTTCTTCACGCACACGTTTTATCGCTTGATTTAGCAAATTCGATCTAAGCAATGTATATTCATTAGAGCTTATATATGGTTTAAGATCTCGCCACATCAT
This sequence comes from Paraliobacillus sp. X-1268, assembly GCF_003426095.1. Taxonomy (NCBI): domain Bacteria; kingdom Bacillati; phylum Bacillota; class Bacilli; order Caryophanales; family Bacillaceae; genus Paraliobacillus; species Paraliobacillus sp. X-1268. The sequence goes on along the minus strand of NZ_QJSK01000023.1, from coordinate 36,319 downwards.
TTCGAAAAAACGTGGGTAACACGCCAACGCTCTATAATCACTTGCCACATCAAATGAAGCATGTTCTTTAGCAACTTCTAACAAAAGTTGCTTTACATATAACGGCGCCGTCTCTACCTTTATCATTTCAATAGGTGGCATATTAAAAAAGCCTGGTTGAATTATTCCTTTCACCACCTTCTGTGACACAATCGGTCTTTCAGCCAAACTTTCCATCCAAGCACTCGCAATAAGAAGTAGTTTAGGATTAACGTACTGAAAAGTAGCAACCACATAGTTAATATGACTTAAAGTGCTTGAGGAATAATCTTTTTTTAAATCATAAGTGGGTATGCTTTTATTTAATAGAGGAAATCGTAAATCATTCGCCATAGATTCCATGTTGAGGCTAAGCATGTTTGGCCTCACTTGTTGCCATGCATGAACCAGAAATTCGGGATAATTCGCTAATGCTCTAAACAAAAAATTGACAATAGGGACCTTTAATACATATTTAATATCTTGATAAACCTCTTTCACAATCCCATGCGCATCAGCTTCAAATACTTCAGGTATGCCATATTGATTCAACAGCTACCACCTCTCTTCTATATAATAAGTTATATTATATGTTTATCAGCCAACAGAAATGATAATATGCAAACCTGTAGCTTGGTAACTAATTCATTCTAAAAATCAAGAGTTTTTTATAAAATACGTAATTTAACTTAATTAAATGTTCACAAAATCGTCACTTATGATAAAAATTTTAAACAGATATAATTACAGAGATGTTTATAGAGAAGGGATGTTTTTATTTGCCAAGTAATAAAAGAGAAGGGATCATTTTCGCTATTTTTATGTGTACGGGAATGGTTTTAATTATGACGGTATACAATACAATGTTACACGGTTTTGCATCATTCACATTTGGGAGAGCAATCATTCAATTTGCGATAACATTTGTCGTCGCTTTCGCTGTAGAATCAGTAGTTGAACCAAGAGCACGCAAACTCGCCTTGTCTTTTCCATATGATAAATCGAAACAATTAAACATTATTATCGCAATATCACTTTGTATGGTACCGATAATGGTTATTATTATGTCAGGATACGGACTGATCTTAATGGCCTTAACAACAGGTATTGAAGGTTCAATTTTCATTGCGTACCTTAAAACAGTTGGGTTAAACATTATAGTAGCACTTCCAGCACAGCTACTACTTGTTGGACCAATTGCGCGTTCACTATTAACGAAATACATTAAACCATCGACATCTAAACAAATGCAAAAAGTAAACGCATAAATAGAGAATGGAACCGTTCATATAAACGGATCCATTCTCTTCTTTTATTTAATTAAAAACTATTCAAATAGCAAAACCTCTGGATCCTTATCATAACAATGCACAAGCATAGCATGTAGTTGTCCTCTATGATGATAGATGTGTGCTACTATTTCTAATAGCCATTCATACCTTGTATATACCAAACCCCAATGCGAAGTCGTTTCAGATTGAAGTTCTTCCTTAGATAAAGCCATATAATTCTTTTTAAGTGAATCGAAATTAGTAAGCAAACCTTCTTTAATAGCGTCTAACGTTTGATACGATATAGTTGAATAAAAGGATTCCATTTCTGCTTGCGTTGCTTGATTAGAAATAAGCCAATCCGCTTTACAAATTACTGCTATATGTTCTAATAATTGCCCTATTGAATGCTTATTAGCGGTTGGTTTTTTCTGTAAATCTTCTTCCTCTAATGTATCTACTATTTTAATTACTGTTTTAACAGCTACTTCAATTTGATGCAACACACGATCACAATGCATAGATGACCCTCCCACGTTAAAGTCGACTGCTTATCTCGTTATTTATGTAATGTAGGTACTATCGTTTCTAATTCCATTAGGTTATCTATTACTATATCGGCTTGAGAAAGTTCATCTTCTCTTGCAAAGTCAAAATTACAACCTATTGCAATTAGCCCATTATCTTTCGCTGCTTTTATATCTGAAAGCCGATCTCCGATTACAGCACCATGTGTAATCTTATACTTTTTCATAATAACCTCAACCAAGTCTGATTTGTTCAAAGAATCTATTTGTTGAATACTAAATGTTTCAGTTACCCAATTATCTAATTTATAGTAGCTAAGAATTGCATTTAGATAGTCAGTTAAGCCATTACTTGCTATGTAAATTGCACAATCGTTTTCTTTTAATTTTTGAAAAACTTCTTTCACATATGGATACAAAGCGCCTTTTCCACTTTTTATGTTCTCCATTAATCGATCTAAAAAATAAGCATCTGTTTGTGCCCTTACTTCATTAGAATGATCCGGTAGTAATTCTTCCCATACTTTTTGTAAAGGCACACCCATAATCTTACGGTATGTACCAATAGGCGTCTTGCAATCCCATTTATTTTGTTCCCGTAACGACTCAAACGTATCGTCCAGAGCTAATTCTAGAATCTTATCTGTTTGAAAAAGCGTACCATCCATATCAAAGATTAGGTTTTGAGCCATAATTTTTTCTCTCCTTTTAAGCTTTGTGAAATAAGTTTAACATAAGTCACCAATCTCATTTCATGAAAATAAGTTTTATATATTTTATACTGATTTCACGCTTTATCGCTTTACTACAGTAGCGTAATAAATCTTTTTCGTTTATACTGAAAATAGAAAATAGAGAATAGTATCGGGGGATTTTAAAACATGAAAAAGATTGCGATTATAGGAAGCAGTGGTGGCAACTTATATAATTTAGGTGGGAAAGATCCAAAAAAGCTATTAAATGAGATAGTTAATCAAACTGCTAGTACAGCATTAGAGATTGAAGCTATTCAATTTATTTCAGCTAATGAATCTATGGATGTTGCTAAAGATTCAACATCCGCTTCGTTATGGACACTAGATAATTCGGGTGAATTTCATCAAACTAGTAAAACAACTTTAACAGAAATCAATCAACAAGCGCGTTTAGTAGATCAAAAGCTCGCAAAAAAAATAACCGACGGCGATATTGACGGTTTAATTGTAATGAGCAGCGATCCCAAAGAAACAAACCAACAAGTAGTAAAAGCTGCCATTGAAAGTGGCATCCCAATCGTTGGAACTGGTGGTACATCAATGGCTTTGATCAGTTCAATGGGTGCAAAAGTCATTGCTACTTCCGGTACTACTGGTACAACAAATCGAACAAGAGCTGTTTCCTTTGTTACCTCACTTACGAATCACTTTGGTATTTCCTATCGCCCTCTACTAGGAAAAGCAGATAATAATAGAGATATGTCGAATGGATCTGGACTTAAAAATGTCAACATCCGTGGGATTATGATGGCCGCTTTGCCTGGATTTATTGCAATGGCACTTATTCTAGCTTTAAGTAAGGTACCAGGTTTTGGCATGTTGGGAGATGTGTTTGATGTACTAATTGGTGCTTTACCAGTTATCATTGCGGTTATTGCAGCCAAACAAGTGTCCGAATTAGATGAAGTATCGATTGTTGCTGGTGTCATAGCAGGGGTACTTTCTATAGATGGTGGTATTATCGGTGGAATGATTGGTGGTATTATTGCAGGTTTACTCGTTAGAGTGCTGTTTCAACAATTTGTTAAATGGCGGTTTCCGATGACCACTGTCAACATTGCCTCTGGAGGATTCGCTGGTTTAATCGCTGGACTATTAGTTTACTATTTCATCGGTCCGATTGCATTGACATTTGGCGATTTAATTAAGGATCTAATCGAAGTAACCGTAGCTTTTAACCCCATTATTGCTGGATTAATTGCAGGCATATTAATTTGGCCAGCAATTCTAGGTGGCGTGTATCACGCAGCTATTCTTCCAATTGTTTTATTGGAAATGGAGAAAACGGGTAATAGTTTTCTAGGTGCAGTCGATATGGTAGGTTTGGTGATGGTTGCTGCAGGTATTAACTTAGCCAATATTATCAGTCCTCGTGATAAAGGGGAAGCAGCCGTTGCTACTCCTGGTTTTGCGATTAATATGGGCTTTGGTACATTTGTTGAATCTGCTTATCCATTTATGTTCTCTAGTAAATGGGTGTTTGCAGGGGCATTATTCTCAGGTGGCGTTGGTGGTGCATTAGTTGGTCTCTTTGATGTACGTGGAACAGCGTATGTGCCAACATTCACCGCACCTTTACTTGCGAATAACCCAGTTGGGTTTATTATTGCCATGCTTGTTCCTTTTGTATTAGCTTTCACCATTACGTTTGTTGCAAATAGATGGCCAACTAGAAAGATAGAAGAGCATGAAAAAGCTTCGTGATCAAAATATGTTTTAAAAGATACAAAGAAAGCCTCTACGTTATGCACCAAACGTAGAGGCTTTCTTCTATTATTCTGCTTTTTCAATTCCCATCTCGTCTAACTTCAGCCATAATGTTTCTAATGACTTGTCTTTGTCTAAATAAAAGTCACTGCCTCTTATTCTCCAAAATGTCCAACCTACGCGTTCGAGAACACGTTGTCTGTCCATATCATCTTTCCATTTATCTAGACCGTGCCAATGATCGCCGTCACATTCGATCGCAAGACGGTTGCGCATGCCTTCGACCACGAGATCAATTTTTTTACCGACAGTTCCTACCTGAACTTGCGGAACGACACGGTAACCTTTTTCTTTAATAATATGAAAAACGTCTTCTTCCAGTTTCGAGTCGAAGTTATCGTTTACTTCTTCTATCTTATGTTGTGCTTTTAGTGGATCTTTACAGTACTTTACTAATTTATACCTAACACCTTCTGGATTTAGATCGTCTAAATCAGCAGAATGAAATAATATCATTTGATCACGTGCCCTACTGGCAGCTACGTTAAAACGTTGGTAAGCAGAGCGAGAAGTCATTGCATTAATCCGGACATTCGGTGCTGCAACGAGCGATAAAAAGATAACATCTCGTTCATCACCTTGGAAAGAATAAGCATCCCCACAAATTAATTTGCGTTTGACCATTTCTTCTTCACCAATCACAGCACGCAATTTATTTTCAATTAGTTTTGCTTGGTCATGTCCCTGTAAGGAAATTACTCCTAGTGTTTTACCTTGATAGCGTTTATCCTGACAAATAGTTGCGATTTCTTCTACGATTGCTTGCGCTTCTGGTTCGTTGATTGCTTTTTTAGTTTTTTCTTTTCGAAAGCCTTCTTTGACATGAACAGCACGTACTGGCGGATCTAAGGCTCCTTTACCAAGTGGCAAGCGTAATGGATCAATCATTCCACCATACATAAAGTCATTGGAGAACGCGATGATCTCAGGCACAGATCTGAAATGTTCTTTTAGAATGATTTTACTATCAAATACGCGACTTGCTGTATCATAAAGACTCGTTTTCATTTCAAACTGAAGTTTATTAGGTACATCCGCAAGATATTTTTCGATCAGTTCGTGCACATCACTAATGTCTGTTCCAACGCTTTCCGGACTGATTTGATTATCATCACCAACAATTACTACCTTTTTCGCTCGCAAAAGAGCACTTAAAGAAAATAGATTACTTTGTGAGCTCTCATCGACAATTACCACATCAAACTGATCCTCAGTTAAAGCCAAATTCTCAATCACACTTTTAATTGGCATAATCCAAACTGGAATGGCACCTCGCGCTATTGCCATTTCTTTACTTGCTTCTTTGCGATATATATCCACGTATTTACCTGTACCTTTACCAATACGTTGAATTGCCTTCATCCATGCAAATAGACTTCTCTTTTGTTCTGTTGTTGTCCGTTCGATCTGCGCTTTCCATGTTGATGTAGCAACAAGTTCTTTGATTAATCGTATTTCTTTCTTCTTTTCTAATTGCAAGTTTTCTTCAATTTCTTCTAACTTCGGTCGATCATGAATTCCTTCGATCCATGAAGTCAGTTGTTGCCATTTCCAAGCAAGCTGAAGATCATGTGGGGCTGTTACAACTTTACCATGTCCACCTAGCGCTTCTAGCTGTTCTACCCAAACTGGCGCAGCTTCTTGTAGTTTTTCTTTTAACGCTTGATACAGCTCAAAACGATTTTTAAGGTTTTCCAAACGTCTTAGTTCATTCCAGGCATTTTTCCATTCAGTCGAATGCTTGTTTTGACAAGCATTCCATAATGCATCAAGCAATGGATGGGTATTTGCATGTAAACTCTCTTTATTCAAATGGTCTGTCGTTTGCTCGAAAATCTGTTCCGCTTCATGTAACTTCTGTTTGAAATGAATAGCCGTTAAGCCCTTTTCTAAGAAGGTAAACCACTCAAGAGAATCCCAGACAGGCTTTGCTGGTATAACCATTTCTGTTTGAATTAGCTCAAGCTCTCTAATGACTTCCTTATCCCAGCTTAGTATTGTACAGATGTCTTCTAATAAAAGCTTTACCGTAACAGGCAATCGCGGTTGGTCTTCTGCAATTGATGGCCCTTGATATCCACTTAGGCTTCTATTCCATTTTAAGACTAGTTTTTTAATCTGCATGTTATTCTCAACGTGCTTTCGTATCTTCACGACGTCTTCTTTGGAACGCATCGGTAAACCATTTATCTTGATTGTCTCAAATAGATAATGATATTTTCGTCCAAAGATATTTTGGAACAACCATCCGATCGATTTGTCCTCATCTAATCGAGTCTCAATCGCTTGTAGGTCCTCTAGTACTAGATTGATATTTTGATCAGTTGGGACAACAATATCATCCTCTATTATTGCATTCGTAAGCTTTTCAATCGTTGCTAACCGTTCAGCTGTTTCCAAGTAGAAGTCATTCCAAGCTGTTAATCGCGTCGGGTCTGTTACTATTTCATTCAAAATTAAGGCACGCCACGACGATTCTTGCAGATAGGTCAACTTATTTATTGCGTCCCTTGTCAGGTTTCGTTTCTCATCAATTGAAAAGCTATAAGTGAGATCGTTTAATTCCCAATTTTCTATATGCGGCGCTAACTTTGTTGCCTCTTCTTCAATCGAAACAACAGCAGCTACAGCACGATCAAAAACTGGTGGTTCCACTAAAGCGTCTGTTGCAGGACGATACATGGCAAATGATTGTTGATCTTGCTGCGTAATCTCCCCGAGCAATTGAAAGAAACGTTTACTTTCCTGCTCTGTAAGTGGAAAAGCCGTAGTAAGATCGAGCGGGTCAGGTAACCAGTTATGTGCTTGATGTTCTGTTAACCAAAGGGAAGCCTCAAGTGGTGTGAATAGGTCAGAACCTAATTCAATTGTCGTATTTTCCGCTTCGGCAATATCATTTATTAAGTTATCAAATTTTTCGATTTTTCGTTTGGTTGTGTCTATTTCCTTCGTTAAATCTCTAACATTCTTCTCTAAAATCTCTGGTTGCTTGTTATCTAAACTCTCAGCGATATGTTTAATTGATTCTTCTATCTCTTTTACCGACCTAGCATCACCACCGAGTACACTCACGCATAATGCTCTAATTTGTTCAGGAATTTTATCTCGAATCACTTGTAATGCCCGTTCTTTTTCACTTGTTACAAGCACACGTTTTCCATGAGCAAGTAAGTGACTGATCAGGTTTGCAATCGTGTGACTTTTGCCTGTACCAGGAGGTCCTTGTACGAGGACACCATCATTATTCGCAAGCTTTTGAACGATCAGCCGTTGTTCATTATTCGTTTCTAAAGGAAACAAGAGATTCCCACCTACATGTTCCCATTCTCTCTTGCTAGCCTCACGTTCAGAATGGTCTACATCTTCCTCAATCGTCGTTAATTGTTTCATTATATGTGAGACAGGATAGCCATCCTTTATTTTCTCAATAGCAGTAGTCAGTTCATTTACCCACAATCGCCCACCATTTTTACGGATAAAGATAGCCGGACTATATGTGATCAGTGGCTCCGCTTCTAGCAATGTCGGTCTCGCGGTCTCCTTACTGTATCTACCATCTGAACTCATTGTTTGAACAATTTCTTCAAATAAAGGCTCGATAGACTGCTCATCCCATGGATCTAACTCGGCGTCCATTAGCTCGGAGGTCTTTTCTAAAATTCGTGTCCTATTCGGAACTGGCACGTTTGCGAACATATCTGTCTCGACCTGTTTACCTTTACTAGTTGGAACAAGCGCAAATATCCCTTTTTTCGGATCAAATTGAAGCTCCATTTTTGTCACGATTAAATGGCGTTGAATCGCTTCATTTTCTATTTGCCAATTTAAGAGGCCATGCCCCCAGTTAATTTCTAAATCGTCGCCTTCTCGTTGGATTTCTTGATAAATTGCAAATAGGTAATCATATACAGATTGAATAACTAGTTTACTAGCTGCTTCTTCTGACCACGGCACCCATTTCTTGTTCAACCATTCGTTATAGATCTTGGTTCGCTCTTTATTATCTTGAAATGTCTCAGCTGTTGTGGGTTGTTTCGTAGGTTCCTCCCAATTCTCAATCCAGTTAATAATACGTGCAGGAGGCGTCGGTGCTACAGGAATTTTTTGTTTATGTATTTCCATCCACGCTACATCTATCGAACCTGTTCCATTTAAGAAACACCCCTCAATATTTGGTAAATCTTCTTGCCACCACACTTTTTGATAGGCTGTGATTCTAAGAGGAATTTTTTCATTTAAATTTTGCACTGCTAGTAAATACTCAAAAATCCGCGAAATGGCTGTTTGATCTGACATTGTATCCCGTCCTTGTTCCTCTATTTTATCTAGACATCACTTATTTCCGCCTAGTTATGTACATGCTAGTATCTAGTTATTTTAACATACATATCAGTTATCTAAACGTATTTATTTAGTTAGTTTAATTAACTTAGAATCAGATTTAAATAAAAGAAAGCAAACCGACTAAAAATTGATAGCTAGTTTACTTTCTTCGTTTATTTCCGTCAATCGTATCTTTTTGTCTAGTCTCCTCTGACTCGTCAAAGTCATTTCTGTGTTTTTTATTTGAAATTATTTTTATTATTCGGGAAGTAATTGCAGTTAAAGTAATCAAATAAAAAATCACTAAACCTATATACTCCCATGTTGCTACATTTTTATCTAAGATTCCATTAAAAATCACTAAATTTAAAAAAGAGAAAAGTAAAATTGAAATTATTAAATTTACGATTGGATTTTTAGTGTAATTCATAGAGTGTTAGTCATTATTACTTCTTCTTATTTTATTTATAATTAACCGAACAAGATATGCTACAACGATTAACATAAAGGCTAGATTTATTAAATCTCTAGTCTTTATAAATGAGTAGATGAAGATAATTGAACAGATAAATAGAATAGATAAATGAATTTTTTCCATTTTACATAAATGCATGTGTTTTCCTCCTAGACAACGCAAGAATAGTTATTAAAATATTATATGCTTTTTTCGTTACATAATGGTAAATTAATCATAATTGATTTCTGGTAGGTAGGGACCGCTCAGATTGTCTAGTATTACTCTTCTATGCGCCTATCTATTATACTTCTCTATTAAATCTGCTTTCGACCAAACTACTTCTGTGACGCTATGTCACTTTCGTACTCTTACTGTTAAAATGATAGTAGCGTAGGTTTTTGGATTCACACATAATTGAAACTATTTACGAGGAATTCGAATTATAAATTAATTAAGAACAGTTTTTTATGTATTTCTGATTTGTGATGTTATACATGGTATGCTATGCACAGCTACAAGACATAAGGGATGTGATCAAATGGACATAAAGACGGCATATCAAATATTAGGTCTTCAAGAAGGCGCAACCATTGAAGATGTTGAAAAAAGATTTTTAATTCTAATTAAAAAACAACAAACATTAAACTATCTTAAAAAAGATGAAAATACGATTGAACAAATAAATTCGGATCAAACAAATGAAGCCTATACAGTTTTGCGAGCTTATTTACTAAATGAAATGAATGATAAAATTGAAGTTTCTTGGAAAAAATCTTTCAAAAGTAACTTCCAACACTACTTTTACTACTATAAATACCCTGCTTTAGGTTTATTTATTGTAATTATATTGGTTATTTCTCTCATCAATAGCGTAGTCGACAGCAAAAGTAAACAGGCTGAACTTGCTGATCAAACGCCAATAGCACTTAATGTAACTTTATTTGGTGAATATATTAATGAGGACCTTTCACCTTTTCAAAACAATTTGACAGCTATGTTTGCAGAATGGAATCGTATTAAGGTAGATTTACTTTATTCACCTAGAGAAACAAATTCACAACAGGATTTAGGAGCAGCTGTAAAAAGTCAGACAATACTTACTGAATCATCACCCGATGTATTAATCGTTGATGCACACCAATTTGACATATTAGTAAGTAACGGATCTTTTTTAAGTTTAGATGATATCTCATCCGAAGCCCTTAAAGTTGCAGGTAAGGATCGCCTCCTATATGATCAAACCGAGGATGATAATACCGAACACCTTTATGGCATAAATATAACTGATAGTACGATTTTTCAAGGGGCTGCCATTTCTGGATCAGAAAAAATCGCAGTTATTGTTAAAGGAACCGATCGATTTGAGCGGGCATTAGAATTTGTCACCAAAACCTCTAAAAGTATTGATTAAACAAGAAAAGTCGTTTTCCCTATCGTGGCAGATATATTTAAAATAAAAGCCGCAACTAAATATTAATTTAATTTAGTTGCGGCTTTTACCTTTATAAAGCTTTATCCTCATTTAATTCTTTTAACTTAATTCCACACACTTTCCCTCTTTAATTGATTGATAAGCTGCATCTAAAACTTTCATATTTTGTAACATTTTTTCATTTGAATAACTTGGTTCTTTATCCTCGATAATTGCATTGGCAAAGTGCTCAACTTGTAGTTTATATTGATCACCAGCAACACCAACCGTTTCTTTACCAGTTGCATTTGTTATAATGATCTGACCCTCACCATTTTCATTAATATCGGGTCGATAAGCCGATAAAACGTCTATTGTTCCTTCTGATCCAACTATTTGATAAGCTTGTCTGTCTGTTACATCAAAGCTACAATCAAATGAAGCTTGGACTCCATTTCCAAAAGATAATATACCTGCTACTGTTGTATCTACGCTATATTTAGGATGGATTCTCGCATTGGCATAAACTGCTGTTGGTTGTTCATTTAACAGATTACAAATGGAATGCAATGTATAGCTTCCAATATCATAAAGTGAACCACCACCCAGATCACTATCTAACCGAATATTTGAATCATCATCTAAAACAAATGAAAAGCTAGCACGCATAAAGGAAACGTCACCAATTCTTCCAGAGGCGATTATTTCTTTAACCAATTCATGTTGTGGATGGAATTGATACATGAATGCTTCCATAAATCTTACGCTATGTTCCTTGCAAGCATCTATCATTTCTTTTAATTCATTATAATTAAGCGCAGCCGGTTTTTCACATAATACATGTTTTCCGTGTTTTGCAGCCTCTATCACCCATTGCTTATGCAAGCCATTTGGTAAAGGAATATAGACGGCGTCAATATTTGGGTCTTTTAATAATTCCTCATAACTCGTATAAGCTTTTGGGATTTCTAACCTTTCAGCAACACTTATTGCCTTCTTTCCACGACTCGCAATCGCTTCAACTGTACCATTTTCTGATCGCATAATTGCTGGAATCACTTGCTCTTGGCCTATATTTGCTGTACTCAAAACCCCCCATTTTAATCGTTTCATTGTTTAGCCCACCTTTATAGCTTTATAGTTTAGCAAAACAAGATATTGCGCTTACATCACTACCATACACTAACACGTGTCAGTCGGTTCTCCTCCTTCATTTATTTTCCTTTATGATAGCTTTGATAATTCTTATTTCCCCCAGAAAGATTAAATACATCTTTAAAATCCATATTTAGTAAGACATTTTGTGCGGCGTTACCTGTAACACCCTTGTTACAATAAGTGACTGTAGGTAAATTAGGATCAAGCTCTTTAACGCCAGAACGTAATTTAGCTAATGGAATATTAATTGCACCATTTACATGAGCAACTTCAAATTGTTTAGGTGCTCGTGTATCAATAACTTGAAATACTTCGCCATTTTCCGTTCTATCAGTTAATTCTTGTGGCGTTATTAATCTGTTTTTCTTATCTATCGCGTTTTGTAACGCCATTCCTGTATACATAACTGGATCTTTCGTTGTACTAAATGGTGGTGCATATGCTAAATCTAGATGGAATAGATCTTCTGCTTTTGCGTTAAATGAGATTGCAGTTACGAATACATCAATTCGCTTATCGACGCCATCTTCTCCAATGATTTGCACACCAAGAACTCTACTAGTTTTTCGATCGGCAATTGCTTTAATTACCAATTCTTTTCCACCTAAATACTCTGCTCTGGCAGGTTTAATATTATGAAGCACTTCTGGATCAAAGCCTTCAGCGATCGCTTCTTTTTCACTTAGACCCGTATAACCAACTGCTAAATCAAATACTCTTAAAATACCAGTTCCTAAAATACCACGATGCTCTAAATCTCCACCTGTAATAACATCACCAGCAATACGCCCCATTTTATTTGCAGTTGAGCCTAACGGACGGTATATAGATTTTCCAGTTATAATTGAAAAGCTTTCCGCAACATCCCCAACCGCATAAACAGAAGGAATGTTCGTTTGCATTAGGTTATTAACCTTAATTGCCCGGGAAGCACCTAATTCGACACCAATAGATGCAGCTAGTTCTGAATTAGGTTTTACACCAGTTGCTAGAATTACCATATCTGTATCGATTAACTGTCCCTTTTCTGTTTCTACCGTTGTTTCTGAAATAGCAGTTACTTCTTCATTTAGCAATAAACTTACGTTGTGTTTTTTTAGGTGTTCTTCTACTCTATATGCCATGTCTTTATCCAAATGCGGCATGATTTGATTACTTCTTTGGACAATTGTTACATCTAATCCTTTATGAGTTAATTGCTCTGCCATCTCAAGACCAATAAATCCAGCACCAATAATGGTAACTTTCTTCGGTTTTTTCTCATTCATATAGGTTTCGATGATGCTTGCATGCCTAATCGTGCGTACATGAAAGACATGATCATGTTCGATTCCTTGAATATTGGGTGTTGTTGGTGTTGCACCTGTTGCAAATACTAATGTGTCGTAACTATCTTCTTTGATCTCATTGGTATCTAAATTTTTAACAGTTACTCTTTTCTCTTCTGCGTTAATCTCTGTTACCTCATGTCGGGTATGTATAGCCACATTATAACGTGCTTTGAACCATGCCGCGCTTCTCGGTGTTAATGTCTCCAACTCATCTACTTCTCCACCTAAAAAGTAAGGAATTCCACAGATTGAATAAGAAATATCATAATCTGCATTATATAAGGTTATTTCAGCATTTTCATCGTTTCTTCTTGCTTTTGCGGCGACAGACGTTCCAGCCGCAACTGAACCAATAATAAGTATTTTCATCTTTTAACCTCCACTATTATTCTATCTAAGTATTACTTAACAACACAGCTTTCGCAGTGTAAACGGGCAATTATGTTTTGAGATAACAAGGAAACCTCGTAATTCAAAACTAAATGCTTTAAAGTCTTTTCTGAAGTATGTTTCATCTTACGCACTTGAGAGAAACTCTGTGGTAACGCTCTTCATATCAATGGCAATATAACAAGTGTATGCCCCGCTTCTCAAGCGAAATGGGCTCCCTTTCCGCAGGCACGGCTTCCGAGGAAGTTGAAGCGTTGGGACTGCGATTACTCGTCCCGCCGAAAACATTTGCCCGCGGAAAGCGACTGTCTGAAGCGGAAATCAACAGGGCAGTTACCGCAGAGTCTATGGAAACTCATTAAGTCATTGACAACACTCATTTAGAAAGCAGACCTTTTAAAAATGTCACGTATTAGTGTAAATATAATCCAAGCCAAAGATTAACGCTTATTTATTAATTAAGAGTTAACAACACTGGTCCATACCTAATAGCACGAATTGTGTTCCATCTGCAGTTTCTTCATCATCCAATGTTAAACCTGCTACTGCATCTTTAACATCCTGATCAATTGCCACTTTAATCCCATCAATTTCTTCAATAGTATCGGTTGCTTGTACAGGATCTAACGAAATTCCTAATTGTGGTCCACAACAACCCGCTTCCATCGCATAAAAACGAATACTATCGACACCTTTTTCTGTAAAAATATTTTGTAATTTTGTTTTAGCTTTCTCGGTTATTATCATTCCATTTCCTCCTCGTCATTTTAGGATTGAACAAATTCCTTCAATTGGTCATAACCAATTTTCACTTCTTGCATCCAAGGTATTAACGCACGCTTTTGTGCTAATTCTTCTTGTACTTTCTTTATCCATTGTTTTTCAGATGCTGCCCGTGCCATTAAAACTTTATCTCTTGTTCCTGCTCGATACAGACTTCGATTAATAACCCACCATTTCGGTACAATATCAGCACGCTTTAAATCTTCTTGTAACCGAGCGGCTTCAAAAACAGGCGTCGCCTCTGGTAAGGTAACAATAACGACACTTGTTTCTTTAGGATTACGTAATCGTGGCAACAAGTTTTTAACACTTGTTGGAACATATCCTGTCGATCTGCTCATCTCTTTGTGATACGCTTCAGATGAATCAAGTAAGAGTAATGTATGTCCTGTTGGTGCTGTATCAATTACGACAATTTCCTGTTCAGATCTTTCCACAACAGCTGCAAAAGCACGAAAGACTGCAATCTCTTCTGTACATGGTGACGCAAGGTCTTCTTGCAAATAAGCACGTTCTTCTTCACTTAAATCACCAGCTGCTGTAATCACTTCCTTTTTGTATTTTTCAACTTCCTCTTCTGGATTTATGCTACTAACCGATAAATCCTGATTGATCGCACTGTTTTTAAACATATAATCCAGGTGAGCAGCTGGATCTGTCGTTGTTAATTGGACTTTATGTCCTCTCTCTGTAAGTCCAACTGCGATCGCTGCTGCAATTGACGTTTTACCGACGCCACCTTTACCCATTGTAAAAATAACACGCGTATTATTTATTGAAAAATCTTCAATCATATCTTTCAGGTCGGATAGTGGCTCAAGCGCTATTTCATCTTCCTTCATTTCTGTTTCAATAGTCCGATTCTCACTAACAAGTTGACGAAGGTGCGCAATACCAGTTAATGAATAAGAAACATAAGGTAATGATACTGTCTTAATTTGTTTCAGTTCTTCTGGTGTTTGTTTTAATGCTTCTCCTTGCCCTTTATAAAAAGCAGTTGCAATTTCGTCATTGGAATTACCTGACAGAAATAGTCCATTAATTAGAAGTAGTTGATTTTCTATCCCAATATCTCTTAATTCTATCGATGCTCGATTCGCTTCTATTAATGTTGATTCTTCTGGTCTTGCGACTAAAATTAACGTCGTTTTTTCTGGATTAGAAAGCGATTGAACTGCTTTTTGATACATATCTTTTTTTTCACCAAGTCCTGATAATGGACCTAAACAAGAAGCGCCATGCGTGCTTTCATCTAGAAAACCCGTCCAAGCAGTTGGTAACGATAATAGACGAAGTGTGTGTCCAGTTGGCGCTGTATCAAATAAGACATAATCATATTGGCTAAAAATAGCATCATCGGCTAGTAAGTGTGAGAAAGCATCAAATGCTGCAATTTCTACCGTACAAGCGCCTGAAAGCTGTTCCTCCATTTGATTAATCACAGACTCTGGCAGTTTATCACGATACGGTCCAACCGTATTCTCACGATATACACGTGCTGCTTCTTCAGGATCAATATTACTTGCAAATAAATTCTTTACACTTGGGATTTCAATAGGCTGGCGATTCAGTTCCAAACCAAACACATCCTGTAAATTGGAGGCCGGGTCCGTACTAACAAGTAATACCTTTTTTCCTTGATCGGCAAGTGTTACCGCCGTTGCACAAGCTACCGATGTTTTTCCAACTCCGCCTTTTCCAGTGAAAAATAAATATGGTGTTTCTACATGTTCGATTGGTTTATATACAGGATACATTTTTATAGCCATCTCCTAGTTAAGATTCAACCGGATGCGTGGTTTTTGCGTTAATTCCTCTGCATCAACGTTAAGCCATTTTGAAAATTCTTCATTTGTTGGATATTCGCCTACTTTTACAATTTCATTATCTAAAAGTGTTACAGGCAGTGCATCTGCACCCTTCTCATTAAGCACCTGATTGACTGTTTCGTTATTCGTAAAAGCAGCTGGATCATTTGCTAAATTAAAACGTGTAATGTTATTGCCCTTTTGTTCGAGTGAATAAACTGCTGATGCGACACGTGTTAAATTAGGATCTACGGTAGGACCACAAACGCCAGTAGAACAACACATTGCCGGGTCGAAAATTTCAATTTTACTCATTATGAAAACTCCTTTTTTATTATTTAATTAGACTTAACTTCTTTGTTTGGAAACCAATGTTTAGTCTTATTTGCTATTCGCACCAAAATCAACATAACTGGCACTTCAACGAGCACACCTACAATAACTGCTAATGCAACTGGTGATGATGCACCAAATAATGCAATCGCAACGGCAAGTGATAATTCAAAAAAGTTGGAAGCACCTATCATTCCAGCTGGTGCTGCAATTGTATGATTTAGCTTCAATTTTTTTGCTGCTAAATAAGCAATAAAGAAAATAAAGAATGTTTGAATCGTTAATGGAATTGCAATTAACAGAATGTGTAACGTATTCCCTAATAAAATTTCCGCCTGGAATGAGAAAATGATAATTAACGTCAGTAATAAACCAATAATTGTCGTATTATTAAATTTAGGTAAAAATTTATTCTCGAAATAGTCTAGTCCTTTACGGTTAATCATCATAACCCTCGTAATAATTCCTGCTGCTAAAGGAACAACTACAAATAACACAATCGATAAGATCAACGTATTCCAAGGTACAGTTACACCACTAACACCAAGTAAAAATGCAACAATCGGTGTGTAGGCAATTAGAATAATCAAATCATTTGTCGCAACTTGAACTACTGTATAGGCAGCATTCCCTTTTGTTAAATGACTCCAGACAAACACCATTGCTGTACAAGGCGCAGCGCCCAAGATAATAGCACCAGCCAAGTAGCTTTGTGCTAAATCATCCGGTATGATATTACCGAACACAACATAAAAGAAAAATGCCGCAATTCCATACATGGTAAATGGTTTGATTAACCAATTCACAACCCATGTGATATATAATCCTTTACGATCTTTACTTACATTTTTCACACTCTGAAAGTTTACTTTCATCATCATTGGATAAATCATAACCCAAATTAAAATTGCAATAGGAATCGAAATTTCCGCATATTCAAATTGTCCTAACATGTCAGGAATTGCTGGTATGAAATTCCCAATTAATACACCTATAACCATACAAGCCAATACCCATACCGTTAAAAATCGTTCAAAAAAACTCATGTAAATAGTCCTCCTTGTTTACTTACTAACAACATGTAATTCGTGTACCATTTTCTTCTAGTTCTTTTAATTTTTCTGTTTGATCAGGTAGTTGATTAATAATCTGTTCGATAAAGCCATAATAATCATTTTCTTTATTAATGGAGTAAAAAATCCATTGACCTTGTCGCTTCTCCTTTACAATTCCAACATCTCTTAATTTACGAAGGTGTTGGCTGATCGATGGTTGACTCATTTCAAAGATTTCAACAAGCTCACAAACACAACAATCATCTGTATCAAGTAGCTTTACCATTGTTAGACGCGTCTTATCACCTAATAACTTTAATATCATTGCTGCTTTATCCATTTCAATCACAGTTTTTAACATTCATAAACACCACCATTCTATTTGTGTATTATTATATAACTATTTGCTTATATATGCAATGTAGAAATTAAAACTTATTATTAAATTAAGTTTTAGTCGTGACTAGTTGAAACGGTTACGACTTTTTTCTAAAATGTCCTCTGAGAAGAAGTTTCTCTCTACTAAATCTCTATTAAACCCGCTTTCGACAAAACTACCTCTGAGACGCTATGTCACTTTCGTATTCTTTTTGTTAAAATGAAAAAAGAGTAGGTTTTTGGATTAATACATAATTAAAACTACAATATATTTAGAAAAGGAAGAATTAAAATGGAGAAAACAAAAGATGTAAGTAAGCAGTTAGACAGCAAGGTATGGAAGAAAATTGACGTCCCTAGTCGTTTTTCTGATCTATTGTATATGTTAACGAAACAGCAATTGGATACTATTCGTAAGACGCTTGACCTTAAAGGGCTTAGTTCATTAAATAAAGGAGAGCTTGTAGAAGAACTCGGCAGATTAATCCCATTACAGATGGAGCAGATTTTGCATACGTTCGACCTAGAGCGCTATGATTTAATCAAACAAATAAGTGCCAACACGGGAATGGTAGTAATCTCTGATGACTTTTCTTACGCAAAGATTGAATCACTGTTAGAGTATGGCATTATTTTCCCAGGTTTATATAATGATCAAAAAGTATTAACCATGCCACTTGAATTAATCGAGCTTTTTAAAGAGCTTGATGTTCCAGAACTTCAACCTGTTTTAAAGCGAAACGAAGAGTGGATTAAACTTACTCATGGGCTACTTTATTATTATGGTGTATTAGATACTGCAATAATAGAAAAGGTAGAAGCACTCACCAATCAGGAAATTGATACTAGCAGCTATTTTGAAGTTATCAACAGTGCAAGTGATTATTATCAACAAATAAATTCTGATTTCTATGGCTTTAGTGATCAACGCGTATCCGATCCCAAACAAATTATTAAAGACCATCAAACAAGAAGCAATATAGATTATTATCCTTTCACAAAAAAACAATTACTAAAAGCTGGTGAGCTAAACTTTATTGATAAAACACCTGCTATGGAACGTTTTTTAAAGCTTCTACAAAAAGAATATAAACTTAATGCTAAACAAACGGATGATGTGGCGCGTCAATTTGTAAACATGACCAATTTAGATGCGTCTCCTGCACAAATGTTATCATATTTACAAACATATATTACCTTGCCATCCTTTGAGTCTGTCCAACAGATGACAGCGGAAATTATCGAAGTTTATAATAATATTCGGATGTGGATGTTAAAGGGACATACTTCAGTTGAGTTGAAACCAGCCGAACAAAAACAGTTAAAACCTTTACCTACTAAGGAAGAAAAGCGTTCAAAGGTAGTTGACATAAGAAGCTATAAGAAAATCGGGCGAAATGAGCCTTGCCCATGTGGTAGTGGTAAAAAATACAAAAAGTGCTGCTTGTAAACAATAAATTCTATTTTAACGGTGGTCGCTCGATTATCTAATTTTTCGACTGAATATGCTTGTGTTTCGCTCGATTAATCAGTTTTTCGCTTGATTACGCTTGCGTTTCGCTCGATTAAGTGTCTATTAGAGACCCTTTCACAAACAGCGGTTGCTGCTAATTGCTTTCAGTGGTGATCAATTTGACGTATGATAGTTAGAGATAGTTAATCATTTACAATTGGAGTGTTAACAGATGCAGGAGAGATTAAAAGCAGTAACAGCTTGGATGAACGATGAAAATATTGACGTTACTTTTTTAAATTCAACGGAAAATGTTTATTACTTATCTAATTTCTACACCGATCCGCATGAACGGCTAATGGGGATTTTCTTATTTAAGAATGGACAGCCCTTATTTGTCTTACCTGCAATGGAGGTCGGACAATTGAAAAGTGCCGGTTGGGATTATGAGATTATTGGCTATTCCGATCATGAGGATCCGTGGGAGTTCATTAAAAACGCTGTCCAAACAAAAGAGCTTCCAACAGTTGAAACAGTTGCGTTTGAAAAGGAAGTACTCACTTATGGTCGTAGTCAAGCATTCTTGGAGTTATTTTCTCAGGTGCAAGTAGTTTCTGCTGAAGATAAGTTAAATGAAATGCGTGTAGTAAAAGACGAGAATGAAATTGCTGTGATGCGACAGGCTGCAAAAATGGCTGACTTTGGTGTGCAAGTAGGTGTGGATGCACTTGTCGAGGGTATTAGTGAAATGGAAGTTTTAGCGAAAATTGAATTTGAACTCAAGAAAAAAGGGATTCGTGAAATGTCATTTTCAACGATGGTTCTTTTTGGAGAGAAATCTGGTGATCCGCATGGCAATCCGGGTGATCGGACATTAAAAGCTGGTGATATGGTATTGTTCGATCTAGGTGTTGTACTAGACGGATATTGTTCCGATATAACGCGGACAGTTGCTTATAAATCAGTCACTGATAAGAAAAAAGAAATCTATCAAACTGTTTTAAAGGCGGAGCAAGCATCACTAGCTATCAGTAAGCCTGGTAATCGTGTTGGAGATTTAGACCAAGTTGCGCGAGATATCATCACTGCATCTGGCTATGGAGACTACTTTCCACATCGTATCGGACATGGCTTAGGAATAAACGTGCACGAGTTTCCGTCCATGAGTCATTTAAATGATGGCATATTAAAAGCTGGAATGGTCTATACAATCGAACCAGGAATCTACCTTCCAGGACTAGGTGGCGTGCGTATTGAAGATGATGTGCTTATTACAGCAGATGGCTGTGAAACGTTAACGAACTATCCAAAAGAGCTACAAATTATATCTTAACCGTATAAAAAGCACAATCGATTTTGCTGTATCGCAATCGATTGTGCTTTTTACTTATATTTTATGTTCGCTCGATTATTCGTATTTTCGCCCGATTATGTGCTGCGTTCGCTCGACTAATCAGTTTATCGCCCGATTCCAGCTAAGTTCGCTCAATTATCTAGATTTCCGCTCGATTCCACTTTCCGTTCGCCCGATTCGAGCTTACAAACCACAAATTTGCTCCAGTCAAAATCTGCCTGATTTAAAGATAGAAAATAGTAACCATATAAACATTAATATTGCTATAATAAATCCTATTTCTATTGCTGGTATGTTCCAAAGAAGTGATGCTTGTCCACTTATTGCTGAACCGACAATTAATCCAACCATAATAATACTAAAGGCTAGTAAAACAATACTGAAAGATAGCCTGTTACTGACTCTATCAAGCTTGGTTAAGATCATTTCAACTTTTGGAATATCCACTTCGATTGGAATGTTGCCTTTTTTCGCTATCGAAGCGAATTGATGTATCTGTTTTGGAAGATCGGTGACTACTTCTTCAAATTCGTTCCATTGATTGAAAAATTTATCTGCCAACCTTTTAGGATGGAATCGTTCCTTAAGCAACTGTCGACCAAATGGTTCGGCTACTTTGATAATACTGATATCTGGATCAAGCTTTTCAACCATTGCTTCCATTGTTATAAGTGCTTTCGCAACTAAGGTTAGTTCAGTTGGAATGTGAATACGATGATGATTAGCTACGGATAATAGGTCATTTACCGCTTCTCCTAGACTAATTTTACTTAAGGGAACGTCATAATATGTATCTCTTAATTCATCAACATCCATTGTTAAATTCTCCATATCAACGTCATCAGGCAAGGTGCCCATTTCAGATAATGCTTTAATAACACCATCTGTACTTTGGCGCATCATCGAAATAACTAAAGTTGAGAAATGCATTCGCATCGCTGGTGTAAGGCGACCTACCATACCAAAATCCATAAATAAAATCACATCATTAGGTAATGCCGCAACATTCCCTGGATGTGGATCGCCATGGAAAAACCCCTCTATTAATATTTGCTGAAAAATAGCATGGGCCACACGCTCAGCCAACACTTTCGCATTATATCCTTCTTGTTCAATCGCTTCTAATTGATTTAATTTCGTTCCTTTTACATATTCCATTGTTAATACTTTTTTAGTCGAATATTCCCAATAGATACTAGGAATATAAATATTCGGATTATCGATAAATTGTTTTGCTATTTTATCTGCATTGCGGCCTTCCACACCGTAATCTAGTTCAGCAAGAAGTGCTTTAGAAAACTCATCAATAATCGCTTTTATTTGGTATTTGGCTGCCCAATCTAATCGATGCTCAGCTCGGACTGCTAATTGTTGAAGAATCTCTAAATCTGTTTTAATCGTTCGTTCAATATTCGGTCGTTGCACTTTAACAGCGACCTGTTCTCCTGTCTTTAAAACACCATAATGCACTTGTCCGATTGATGCTGATCCAAGAGGTGTTTGAATAAATGAATCAAAGATTTGATCCATTTCCATACCAAGCTCTTGCTCAATAATGCCTTTCACTTCCTCATATGAAAATGCAGGCACATGGTCTTGTAGCTTTTCTAACTCTTGGATAATTTCTGCTGGAATTAAATCATAGCGCGTGCTTGCCAGTTGCCCCATTTTTATATAGGTCGGACCCAACTCTTCTAAAAATAAGCGGATCCGCTCTCCCGTTGTTTTTTTATGCGGTTCTTGATAATTTCGGACGACTAAGCGTTTCGGTAAAGAAAGGAGTTCATATAATCCTAGTTCTTTAACGATGAAGCCAAAGCCGTTATGTGAAAAAGCCATAGCTATATCGCGATAACGTTGGATATAGCGTATTCTTCTTGTGAAAATAAGAAACTCCTCCCCTCCTTAACGTTTATTCTGATTTTTTCAATTGTTCTTCTAATGCAATGACACGCTGCTCTAATGCTTTGACATCTTCTTTTGTTGCAACATGTAAGTTATCAAATAGCTGGTTGAATCTTTTTTGGATTTTTTCATCTAGATCCTTTTGCGATTCTTTTCCTTTTTTCAATAGATCATCCATAAACTCGCTTGATTCTTGGCGAGTTAATTCTCCCTTTTTAACTAATTCATCAATCATCTTCTCTGCCTGTTCCTTACTAGTTACAGCTAAACCTAGTCCTAACGCCATTCCTTTTTTCAATGTATCTCTCATTTACAAACACCCTCTCCATTAATTCTTTATATCCCTTATTCTACCTACAATATTTAAAAGAGTAAAGCCACAGGGGCTTTACTCTTTGCTTGCTCACTCACTTTTTTTCCTAACATTCGTAATCCAAGCTTTATCCTCATCCATCATTTTCTTAGCTGCATATAGCATTAAGAACTGGATGATGATGATCGGCAAGCCCATTATACCTGAGAGCACTTCTAGTGGTGCAAGACCACCTATTCGCATTAGTATAAGTGAAATTACTGTTATTACAGCTGCCACTATTATTCGTAAAATCTTTGATGGCTCTTCTTCACTCATGTTTTTTGTCCCAGTGTAAGAAGCAATTGTATACGTTGTTGAATCTAATGTTGTTGTTAGGAATATCATTGCAACAACAATAAAGGCTACAAGCACAATCGTAGAAAATGGTAACGTTGTAAGAATCGCCGGGATAGCAGCCATTGCGTCTTCACTAACAATATCTAATACCGGAACAGTTCCATTTAGAAATCTATCCACACCAAGGCCACCTAATACACCAGTTGCAACCCATGAGATCATTGTCGGTGCTAATAAATAAGTTAAGATCATTTCTCTTATTGTTCTACCTCGTGATATTTTAGCAGCAAATACACTATGCAACATTGCCCACGTAGCACTATATGCAAACCAGAATACTGTTTGACTTTCTATATAAGTCTCTCCGCCCATTCCTAATGAATTGGTATAGAGCGACATATTAATATAATTTGAGAATAAGAAACCAACACTATCTGTGAAATAATTAAGAATAAAAATTCCAGGTCCGGCCAGCATTATAAAGAATGCAAATGCACCAGCCAAGTACATATTAAACGTACTTAATCGTTTGATCCCTTTTTCAATACCTAAGTATGCACTAATGGAGAACAAGCAGACCCAGACGATGGTCACAAATAAAGTTAAACCAAAGGACTGTTCCATGTTAAATATTTCAGCTATATTGTATGTTACAATTGGCGCCCCTAAACCTAAGGTAACCGCCGCACCAGTAAGAATACTAACTAGGAAAATGATGTCAAGTATTTTTCCACCAATTCCATCTGTGAATGCATCACCAAAAATCGTTCTACATGCTTCTGAAATACGCATAAGTGGCTTCTTGCGCACATGTAAAATGTACCCCATTGCAGGAGCGGCCATTACAAAAATCGCAAATACTTGGAAACTCCACATAAACATACTGTAAGAATTACCCCATAATAACGCCTCTGCTGACGCTGGCTCCACACCAAACGGTGGATCCTCTGCAACTTTTGCCCACTGCACCATGCCTGTGCGCATAATTGTTGAGCCTAAGCCCATCGCGATCAGAATCGAAGCATACTCAAACAAATTAAACCGCGGTTTCTCTGTTGGATTACCTAAAACAACATCCCCATATTTAGAAAAAGATAAATACAAGCCAGCAGCAACCAATATAACTGCATACCATATGTACCCCCATGAAAATACGTGAACAATTTGATCAAAAATATTATTTAATAATGCAAGTGATTCTGATTCATACATCGAAAAAGGAACACATATTGCAATAACAATAAGGATCGATGGTGCAAATATTTTATAATCTATCAATCTGCCTTTCTTATTCATAAAAAAACCTCCATAAAGAATAAAACTACCAATTACTTGTCAGAAAATGTTGTTCCCCTCTATTTTAATTATTAAACATAGCAGTGTGAATTATAAATTCTTTATTTAAAATGACTCTACTTTCCCATCAAAAAACAAATACTAATTGTTGACTCTTTTTAGTTTATATTATAGCTATTATATTGCTTGACAATCTTTTAAAAAACCTACTTTCTAAAAGATTGTAGGCTACTACGAAACAACTATATATTCCGACGTAAGGAGAGTTATTTCCCCGAGTAATCGCTGGGCCAAAGAACACTTTCGAGTGGATCATCAGCCCTTCTTAATCATGTAGAACAAGTTGAATATCCACTCGGAAGTTGAGTAATTGACTAACTGTTATATAAGATCGAATATCTTTTACAAATAAGGAAAGCATAATACTAACTATTAACTAAAGGGGGATTATAATGTCCATTGATTATGTAATACTGATTTTTATTTGGATTATTGGTGCATTTATTAGTATATTCTTCATTACTAAACAGCAAAAAAAAAGGTTTATATTTGCGGCTCTTCTGTTTCAATCTATTACTTGGCTGAATTCCTTGATCCATTTAGAACTGGAGTTAATTGCTTTCCCTATTCGGGAATTTCCTAGAGCTACGGATGTTCTTTTTGCGACAGAATACTTCTTATATCCCATACTTTATGGACTATATATTATTCATGAACCGAAGAAACATTTCTTACTTCGGTTTATCTATTTACTCGTAGTGGTTTCTGGATTAGTTGGACTAGAATTAATATTGGTCCATTTCACAAACTTGGTTGTATACATTCATTATGCTTGGTATTTAGAATGGATCGCTTTTTTTATTATGTTTATGCTAACCAATTATCTATACCACTGGTTTCATAAGGAGTATTCATTTTCGGAAAATGAAGAGAGGATGTTACAATGAAATTGGAATGGATTATATTAGTTATTGTCTGGGCTATTGGGATCGGTTTAATTTTTATCATCCCTAAAAATAAAAGGCGACTAGCACTTATAGCATTTCTATTTAAACAGGTTATTACATTATTGTTTGGATCGGTTGTAGTGCAATTTGATTTAATCGCATATCCGATAAGATTATTTGCTGATGTCAATCGCGCTAGTTTTTCATACGAGTTTTTCCTATATCCAATTGTGTGCGCTGTTTTCAATGTATTCTATCCAGTTTCAAAAAGTATTTTATATAGGCTTGGCTTTTTTACTGTTTTTTGTACAACATTGACAATTACCGAAATATTTTTGGTTCAATACACAGATTTAATTGATTATTTACAATGGTCTTGGTACTTGACCTGGATTACATTGTTTCTCACATTTCTTCTCTCAAGAATTTTTTTTATATGGTTTTTCAATAATACATTCATCCATGACAGGAACGCTAATGATGAGTAGAAAAAACAAACAGTTGGAATATAAACACCCAGTCGCCGCGCTAGTATGGTCATTTGCATTACCTGGTTTCGGACAAATTTACAATGGTCAACTAGTGTTAGGGATTATCTTAGTGTTATTGGAACTAATTATTAATCAATACTCTTTACTAAACATTTCTATTTTTTATAGTTTTCACGGTGATTTTAAACTTGGACATGACGTCATTAATTATCAATGGGGAATGTATTATCCATCCATTTGGGCATTCTCGATGTGGCATGCATACAATAAATCCATTTCGATTAATCACTATTTAAATGAGGATAAAAACAAGAAAATCTATCTTACTGGTTTCTTCTTTGGTGGAGTATTTGGTATGAACTTAGGCATTTATTGGCACGTTTTTTTTCTTTCTACAATAGGATCGTTTTCTTTTTTAGCAAGTCCTGTATTTTCCGGATTACTTACTGGTATTGCCTTTTCCTTTATTGGTCATTTGTTCGAAAAAATACTTCTTCACATCCGAACACGCAAACAAATCTCATAAAAAAAAGACCTTATCTAGCCAGGTCTTCTCTACTCTTTCTTTTTCACCAATGGTGGCTGATCTAACAAGTTGTACTTGACGAGCAGATTACCTGTATCCTCCGCAAACAACATCATCTCACTCATCATCTTTATAAAAGAAACGCCGATGTCCTTACGTAACACGGATGAAGCAGAAACACCATATTGACCTGTTGTTGCACCAGCTAATAATGCAACTTTAAATAACATTAACCGTGCTGAAAAAGGCGGTGGTAGTTCCCTATCAATTTCAGATTCCCACATTGGTAATTGTGGCAATTCCTCCTCTAATTTATCCTGTATTGTATTTAATTGATTAGCACATATATCCTTTCCACGCTCAAAATGTTTGCAAATTTCATTGTTTTTTGTATGTATAAAAGAACGAAGAATCTCGTGAAATAACTCTGTTGACTGATAATTATTTGTAAGTTGAGAAATCTCTAGAGAACTTAACGACCGTTCCTTATCAAAAATTTTCCCAAAATAAGTTTGTTCTTAAATTTTTTCTGATGTTTTATTTTTGGCTAATTAAATGACTGGTTGATGTAAACCATTATGAAGCATAAAATCAATACATTGATCCGCTAATTCTGCAGTATTACTTAACAATCGTTTATAGAAAACTCGAACATTTTTGTCGATCGCTGTAGCGAGACCTATCCCATATATATTCATGCCATATTTTGGGCAAGCAGTAACGACTGATGCCATCGTTTTTGTCATGTATGATTTCATTAAATTAGTTGTTTAAGATGCGCTTAATTTCACCATGCTCTATTGATCTCCTTTTTTCCAGTCTGTTAATATTTTCAAGCCATTTTTCTTTCTATCTGAGCTTATACAAGCTTATTATAGATTGTAGATTTTAATCTTCTTCCTTATTTTCAATTTCCTTTATGTTGTGCTGAAAATCAGCAAATATTCTACAAACTCGAATATTTTACTGTTTTATAAAGAAAATAAAATTAACTGAAGAAAATTGGGAATGATAATCCTATCTTCAAATTTTACAAGATAGAAGTGATAACAGATGGTCTCAAAAGATGAACTGGAAAAAGTCTTATGGAGTATTGCTTTACCAGGATTTGCTCAAATTCTGAACAAACAACTGATTAAAGGCATACTTTTTATTGGGTTGGAAATTTTCATTAATATCCAAGCTAATTTTAATCAGATAATTATACGAAGTTTTAACGGACAAATAGGTGAAGCAATTGCAGAAACAAATTATCAATGGTTAATGTTCTATCCCTGTTTGTATTTTTTTGCTATTTGGGATGGATTCCAAAATGCAGAAGGAAACAAATCACCCTTAGCTTTTCTTCCATTTGTTTTTTCCGCATATTTCGTTACAGTAGGACTTATCTACTCTCCATACTTTAAGATAAATGATACATTGATCGGACCAATGTGGTTACCGATGTTAGCTTTGCCCTTTGGGATACTGACTGGATTTATCATTAGATACATTCTATTACGGTTTTTATATAAAACAGACAAAATTTAAAGCAAGTACAGTTTATTGGTAACTAATTATGGCTAAAATGAAACTCTAAGGAGTTATTCAAAATGGAACGTATTTCAAACATACAGTTATTCACGCTTATCGTTGGATTTGAGATTGGGAGTACAACCTTGTTCGCTCTAGGAATTGGAGCAAAACAGGATGCATGGCTCGTGATTTTAATTTCATTTCTACTAAGTACGATTTTATTAGTAGCTTTCACGCAAATCCCACGATATTATCCTAATAAAAATTTTTCTGAAATTTTAAATGTTGCTTTAGGTACTAAAATTGCCAAACCTTTATTACTTTTATTTGGACTATATTTTTTAAGTCAAACAACCCATAATTTTTATGAATTTGGCATGCTAATTAATCTAACTGCATTACCACAAACACCGTTTATAGTTATTTTATATTTATTTATCTTTGTCGTAATTTACGTCTTAAGTTTAGGGTTCGAAGTCTTGGCTAGAACTGGTGAAATCTTACTTCCCTATTTGTTAGCATTTTTAATCCTTACTTTTATCGTCAATCTGTTCTCAGAAACATTTCAACTAGGTAATCTACTACCAGTGTTAGGGAACGGTATAAGACCAATATTAGATGAGTTACCAAGTGTTATCTCTTTTCCATATGGCGAAATGGTCGTCTTTCTTATGTTTTGGCACCAACTAAAAGATAAAGTTTCTATTCGTAAGGTAACTTTCCTTGCTGTTGGTTTTTCAGCAGTTTTATTGATGTTAAACCTAATTATCATGGTAGCTGTCTTAGGACCTGAACTAACATCCAATACAGAACTACCATTACTCGAGACGCTACTTTCTATTAATATTGCAGAGATCATAACAAACTTAGATAGTGTCGCTGTCTTTCTTATGTTTATCGGTGGTTTTTTTAAAACTGCGATTCATTTTATGGGGTTTTGTTTAGCATTTACGTGGTTATTTGATCGAGACAATCCAAAGTGGACCATTACTATTTCCGGCATATTATTGCCGATATTTGCTACTTTTCGTTTCACTGGCTTAGAGGATCAACGGTGGAAGGGGCAAGAAGGTGGTATTTACAGTATTTTGGTGTACTCTGTTCTTCCTATTTTATTAGTAATCATTATTTTTTTAAAGAAGAAAACAACTCATACTAGGTGACTTATCGATTGAATTTCTAAGGAGCTTTCATATGCAACGTATTTCAAGTATCCAATTATACACTTTAATAGTCGCTTTTGAAATTGGGAGTACAACTTTGTTTGCATTGGGGATTGGAGCCAAACAAGATGCATGGCTTGTGGTCTTATTAGCCTTCGTTATAAGTTTGATCCTTCTATGGATTTACACCCAGTTTCCGAATTATTTTCCTGACAAAAACTTTTCTGAAATCTTAGACGCTACCTTAGGAACTAAAATGGCCAAACCACTCCTACTTTTATATGGTTTGTTTTTCTTAAATCAAGCAATCCATAATTTCTATGCGTTTAGCATGCTAATCAATTTGGCTGCATTACCGCAAACCCCGCTTTTAGTTATATTATATTTATCTATCTTTATTACGATATACACACTTAATTTAGGATTTGAAGTACTGGCACGTACTAGCGAAATACTTCTTCCCTATTTACTTGTCTTTTTAATTGTTACTTTTGTTGTGAATTTCTTTTCTGATACATTTGAACTGACTAACCTATTACCTGTGTTAGGAAATGGGATATTGCCTGTAATTAAAGAATTACCTATATTAATAGGGTTTCCATTTGGTGAAATGATCGTTTTCCTTATGTTTTGGCACTATGTAAACAAGCAAGGTCTTATTCGGAAAACAACCTTTTTGGCAGTCGCTAGCGCAGCGTTATTAATTATAATGAATTTAATCATTATGATTGCTGTATTAGGACCAGAGTTAACGGCAAATACCGAACTTCCAATATTAGAGACCTTGCTATCGATTAATATTGCAAATATCATTACGAATTTAGATAGTATTGCTGTCTTTCTATTGTTTATTGGCGGTTTTTTTAAAGCAACTCTTCATTTTATGGGGTTTTGTTTAGCAATTACGTGGTTTTTTAATGGAAGTAATCCGAAATGGTCGATTACTGTTTTTGGACTACTTTTACCTTTATTTGCAACTTATCGCTTTACTGGGTTAGATGTTCAAAGATGGAAAGGGGACGAAAGTATACCTATCCTTCTACTCTTTGCTTTTCTTCCAGTCTTATTAGTTTTTATTATATTTCTGAAGAAAAAAACCGCTAGAAAGGAGAATAATAATGCCAATTAGCTTAACATTACTGAAAGCAGATCCACTATTAACTCTCCTTTTAGCTGGAGGAAGTATCTATTTTATAATCTTACTATTATATATTTTCTACTACACCTTCGTTTTACTATTTAAACGCTAAAACTATCTCTTTATTCTTTTGGTTTAAAAGGTCCTTGTATTAGACCAGAACTAGTGATATTCACTTTTACATTTACCGTATAGGCAACATCTACAAATGTATCGGACCAATTGTCTTTTTCTTTCTTCCAGACTTTTGGATATTGCTTGTGTAATATATCACCAAAACCAAAGATATCAGATTGAAACTCCTCTTGCGCTTTATCTATTACTTCTCTGATTTCTGTTTCAATTTCTTTTTCAGCCACTACCTGTAAATCATTTAAATAGTCAGTGATTTCCTTTCTCGTTTTAATTGCTTCTGTAGCTTCTTGCCCTGTCATTCTTGCCTTTTGCTCCACATCGATTGTAAATGTGATTTGATTATCACTCCCCACCTTTGCTGTGATGGAAGAACTGGCTTGTTGGAGAAGAATGGTTGCTAACTTACCTTCCTCTAATAAAGAAGGTAATGACATAGTCCCCCTATCATTCATTGGTCCTTCTTCTCTTATCCAGTTGTATCCCCTCGTATCACTTTCATTTAAAAAACCAACTAATTTATCTTCTTTAAAAACAGCCCCCCCCGAAAGTTCAACTTGTTCGAAAGGCTTTATCTCTGTTTCTTCACGAGTAAGTACCCCTACTACTGGGTCTTCACCTGCTTCTAATACTTGCTTATAATACGTAAGCATATTCGTAGCGACCGCATCATGTTCCGCATTTTCGAATAGACCATGTAGCGAATTAGCTGGGACACGTGAAATACCATTTTTTTTGATTTGCAACAGTTCCTTCGCTTCAATATCTTTTGCAATCGAGAACCAAACATGCCCCCGGACTTCTTTACCGCGTTGAAAGGAATCAATAATTGGAATTAAGCCATCTCTAGCTAATTCTTCACTTATAATAATTATTTTATTATGCGCAAAAAAACTTTTTCGATCTATTGTTTTATTACTCTTTCGCATCACTTCAGCTAGCGATTTTCCAGTCGTGGAAACAACCAAATTCGGCTCTTCTGGCGTTGGACTTTGCGTACTTTCAGCTGCTGGACGTATATACTGTGAAGTAAGCACATACTCACCCGTAATTGGATCTTTATCTATCGCCATTCCCGCAACAATTCCAAGATCAGATAGTTCCCTTCTATCCCAACATCCAGTTAATACGAGTAAACAGATAATCATGATTATTTTTTTCAAGGTTAGCTCTTTCCTTTCCTCATGCTTTAGGTCGTTTTGGCTTATTGCTGGGTCCTTGTCTTTTTGATTTTTTCCAAGTAATTGACTGTGGTCTTGACTTTAATAACCATAATGGTAAGCGAACCACACCATCTTTCCACTCATTCAAAATAACTGGAGCAATCGGAGCTAAATAAGGTGTGCCAAATGATCGTAAGGAACTTAAATGAGCAATGATGAAAAAGGTTCCTATTAACATACCGTAAAACCCGAAAGCTCCAGCAAGGATAAGTAAGAAGAAGCGCATGATGATAACCGCATCATTTAGAGGTGTAACAATAAATCCAGTAATAGCAGTAAGTGCAACAACAATAACCATTGGTGCACTTACTAATCCAGCTTGTACAGCCGCCTCTCCAATTACTAACGCTCCTACAATACTAATCGCAGAACCTACTGGGCGTGGTAGTCGAACACCAGCCTCTCTCAATAACTCAAAAATTATTGTCATAAATGTTGCTTCTATAAAAGTTGGAAATGGAATTTGTTCCGCAGCTGCTGCCATCGTTGTAAGAAGAAGTGCTGGGATCATTTCTTGGTGAAATGTTGAAACGGAAACAAAAATAGCTGGTGTACCTATTGTTAAAAACAACGCTAATATTCTAAATATCCGTAACAGCGATGATAAATAAGGTCGAGAATAATAGTCTTCTGGAACTTGAAGCGTTTCAATAAACACTTGTGGTACAGTTAGGACAAATGGTGTACCATCCGTTAAGATTGCAATTCTTCCTTCTAAAATTTTCGCTGCTACTTTATCCGGCCTTTCGCTATTTCCAATCGTCGGAAAAATAGAATATGGGTTATCTTCAATAAACTGTTCTATATATCCCGATTCCAATATGGCATCTGTCTCAATACATTCTAAACGCTGCTTCACTTCCTCGACAACTTCTGGATTGGCAATATCTTTAATGTAGCTAATTCTAATAGTTGTTTTGGTCTCTTTTCCTATTTTCATGTCCTCAAATAATAAGTTTACACTATTTATTTTTCTTCGAATTAATGCCGTATTAACACTCAGTACTTCTACAAATCCTTCTCGTGGTCCTCTTACGTTTGCTTCTGTAAGTGGTTCTTCCACATTTCTAGACTCAAAACCTAGCATTTTAATAAGAAAAGCTTTCTTGTAACCATCAATAAACACAGCAGTCTTTCCTTCTAAAACATCTTCTACAACCTCAGAAATTGTTTCAACTTCCTTCATGTTTGATGTACTTAATAATGTTTTCTTTACAGCATTAAAAACATCATTATTCGTTACAGTCTGTTGTTTTTCATTAAAAAAGTCTGGTTCCATCAACGGTTTTACAATATATGAATTTATACTATCTTCCTTTACTAATCCATCCATAAAACATATAAATACATTTATAGATTTTTGGTTATAAAGCTCGATATCTCTATACGAGAAATCTGCACTTTTTTCGAATATTTGTTTTAATTCTTGGACGTTTTTTTCAATATCTAGTTCAATCGATTTAGAGGATGATTTCTTTTTATTTAGTGTGTCCCTTTTTTCAAACATCGCTCATTCTCCTTTTCCAAAAAAAAGCTTCTTTCTATTGTTTGTAGGAAAAGAAAAATAATACTAACAAGATATTTTTAGCTAATATTTTTTTAAATAAAGGGTAAATTAAAAAAAAGTTTAATTGGAGGAGATTGAATTGAAGTTAACTTCTGCTGAAATATCGAACTTGTGGACTGCTTATATGAACGACAGCGGAACCATCTGTCATCTAAATCATGAATTAAATAATGTTGCAGACAAGGAAATTAAAGCGTTACTACAAGCTGCCCTTACTATATCCGAATCACATATTAACACGATTATAAACATATTAAATGAGGAAAATTATCCGATTTCACATGGATTTAAGTTAGATGAAGATGTTTCAGTCACAGCACCCAGATTATTTTCCGACACATATCTTTTATTAAATATCAATCAACTGGGAAAAATGGGCTTACAAGCATATAGTATGGCTTTACCTCTTGCCACTAGAGAAGATGTGTATACTTTCTTTAGTACATGTCTACGTGAATCAGATGATTTAATTAAACGATCTAATACTTTACTATTGTCTAAGGGCTTATATGACAAGTCACCATATTTACCCTCACTTGATGAATTTAATTTTGTAGAGAATAAAAGTTTTCTTGCAGGTTATTTTGGAGAAAAAAGGCCGTTGATAGGGACAGAAATCACTAATCTTTATGCGAATTTCAAAAGAAATGCATTAGGTTCAGCTACTATGATAGGTTATAGTCAAGTTGCTAGTAAAAGTGATGTTGCTGCATTTATTCAAAAAGGAAAAGAAATAGCTCAAAAGCATTGTGAAATATTGGGGTCTTTTTTGAAAGATAACGATCTATCAAGCCCAGCTACCTGGGACACAGAGGTAACAGATTCAACAAAATACACGTTTTCTGATAGAAAGATGCTATTCTATGTAACTGCTCTAACTGGCATTAGTACAGCTTTTTATGGTGCGAGTATAGCGCTTAGCCCAAGACATGATATTGGCGTTATGTATGGCCGTCTGATAGCTGAAGTCTTAAAATATGCAAATGATGGAGCAAAAATGATGATTAAGCATGGATGGATGGAAGAACCACCACGTTCACTTGATCGCGACGAATTAGCAAAGAAAAATTAAAATAGGGGGGTATACTTGATAGAACAAACGAATTCAAGTTCAAAATAACACGATCTACAACTCAGCCACCTTTTTTGGGATTTTAAGAAAATTTATTTAAGTAAAGCTTTTACAATGGCTTTCTCCCAAGTAGCTAAATCAGAAGAAGTAAGAAATTTTTTATGGCGCGGTTCCGAAATGTATTCTAAGCATATTGAAATTTTTCAATCTGTATTATTAAAAGAACAACTTCCACATCCAAAAACAAGTGATTCAGAAATTACAGATTCAATCATACCACCATTTTCTGATCGCCTGATGATATTTCATAAAGCGCTTTTTAATTCTACAACCATTGGTTTTTATGGTGTTGCTATCGGTACATGTCAACGTGCAGACTTAGTAGCGCATTACATAAGACTAGTAGCTGAAATGGTTAAATATACGGAAGATGGCATGAACATACTCATTAAAAATAAATGGCTGGAAGAACCACCACTAACTACTGATAGGGAAAAATAGTAAAAAGAAAATAAACACTTGAATTAAACTATAGTTTTTAGTCTAATGGCACGAAAGCTATAGTTTTTGATTCGTATACATCTCAATATTTTTATGTTTATTAATATATTTGATAGCGTTTACATTGAATAAACTGTATACTAAATTTAATAATAAAAAGGAGGTTTTGTATAAGATGCGCAAATCAAAAAAATGGATTGTGCCTTTCTTAGCTATCGTTTTCTTTTTTACAATTCGAACTAGTGTTTCCGCAAATTTTTGGGAAATTGCAGATGATCCTATGCTTCATGATCCCTCACTTGTAAAAGAGGGTAATACATGGTGGGCTTTTGGTACAGGAGAAGCAGATGGGAACGGACTGCGTGTATTATGGTCAACGAATGGTGCAAACTGGAATGTTGCGCCAACCATTTTTCCACAACCAGCAAGTTGGTGGTCAAACTATGTACCAAATCATGTAAGTGCTCAATGGGCTCCTGATGTGAAGTATTATAATGGTCGCTATTGGGTCTATTACTCTGTATCCTCATTTGGTTCAAACAACTCATTAATTGGTTTATTATCAACAGACAGTATCAGTTCAGGAAATTGGCGCGATGACGGCTTAGTAGTTCGGTCAACAAGTTCAAATAATTATAATGCGATTGATGGCGATTTAGTAATTGATGCAAATGGTGATCCGTGGTTATCTTTTGGATCCTTTTGGAGTGGTATTAAGTTGACACGTTTGGATAGTAATACGATGAAACCGACTGGTCAAATTTATTCTATCGCAGCACGACCACTTACTCCAGATCATGCAATTGAAGCACCAAGCATCACCTACAACAACGGTTATTACTATTTGTTTGTTTCCTTCGACAAGTGTTGCCAAGGGGTAAACAGCACATATAAAATAGCCTACGGACGTTCTCAAAACATTGCAGGTCCTTATTATGATAAAAATGGGATTAATATGCTAGACGGAGGCGGAACTATTTTAGACGCTGGCAATCAAAAATGGATCGGTCCCGGCGGGCAAGATGTTTATAATAACAATATTTTAGTACGCCATGCGTATGATGCAGAAAACAATGGCTTACCAAGGCTATTAATAAATGATTTATATTGGGATAGTAGTGGATGGCCCACATACTAGTAGTATCTTAGTAAAGTTTAAAAATTTTTTTTAAAATTGTTCAAGAAAAAAGCAACCTTCTCTCCAATACTGGAGAAAAAGTTGCTTTTGTTTGCTTAGCGACGTCCTACTCTCGCAGGGGCAAAGCCCCAACTACCATGAGCGCTGAAGAGCTTAACTACTGTGTTCGGCATGGGAACAGGTGTGACCTCTTCGCTATTGTCACTAAATCGTATTTATATTGTCTGATAAGAAAATTGGTTGCGGGGGCAAGATTTGAACTTGCGACCTTCGGGTTATGAGCCCGACGAGCTACCAGACTGCTCCACCCCGCGATAATGTAGATTATATAACCTACTATATTAAAAAATTCTGGCTTAGCGACGTCCTACTCTCGCAGGGGCAAAGCCCCAACTACCATGAGCGCTGAAGAGCTTAACTGCTGTGTTCGGCATGGGAACAGGTGTGACCTCTTCGCTATTGTCACTAAACCATTTTGAAG
>NZ_QJSK01000022.1:0-39399 GCF_003426095.1 Paraliobacillus sp. X-1268 | reverse complement strand
TTGATGTGTTATTGATAGATATTAAACATCATACAATGGCAGAGTATTTTATTTTACTGGTATATTTGGGTAATAAGTGTTTCTTCTTATTCAGCAATAACTGTCTACTCTAGTTTAGCAGTCACAATACCCCGAATCGCTCCTTATTTATATTATCTACATCAATATTTGCTTGGTCTAAGGCTTGTTTAGAAGCAGCATAACCATATTGCACAAACAAATCATATTTCCCTAATTCTTTTTTATCGAGATATTGCTCTGCATTAAAGTCGGTAATAAAACCACCAATTTGAGTGCCTATATCTTTGAAGTCATCAGATTGAATTTTTTTGATTCCTGATTTACCTTCTTTAATATTATTCCAAAACTCTTCTACGCTATTTCCTAACGGTGAAACTACTCCATATCCAGTTACTACAACTCTACGTGGCATAATCAACACTCCTTTTAATTCTTCACACTATACTTAAAAAAACGATTATTTCAAAAGACTTCTAAAAAGTTCGAATACATTTGAAAATAATGTATTCCCCCAAAACACGCTAATGATTCTTTCCTGGAACATGCGAATCTATCATACTGTTTTGGATTTGAACATAGAATAATCACCTCGTTTTATGAATTATATACCTGGTATTGATACCTGGTATTTATCATACATAAAAAAAATCTTGTTCAACTAACCTGCTCCGTTAGTAAAAAAATACGTCTCCACTCATTGTAGAAACGCACCCTTTTGTTTAAGTGTATTTTTTCACAAACTTGTTCTTAATGCAGAAGTGCTGATAAATTAGTTATAGTGGTGAACAAAAGTTTAAAACTGTTCGGCAATAACCTATGCCACTATCTAATATCCGGTTTATAATACTTATAAGGAGTTGAACTTTGTTTGAATGTTAATAATACGTGTACATCTATTTCGAAAGATATGATTATTACTAATTTGACAGGCTATATCTCTACTGCAGATGTAAGTATGTGGTTTGATTCTTTTGAGCAAACATGTAATGTATTTATTAACCAAGGCAAAAAATTTAAGTTATTAGTAAATCGTAAAGGTTATACGCCAGAACATTTCGCAGTTCAAAAATTGTGGAAAGACAAATTTTTCTCGAATGGCATATTAGAAAATACCATTGCCATTGCATTTTTATTAGATGAGGGAGATATTTTAGATCACTTTAACCAATCTAATACTAAAAAAAATATAAGATTCTCAAGCAACTATGATGACTTGATTGATTGGATTAATAACTATAAATAAAATTATAAATAATTCAAGTTACTGAAAGGTAACTTTTTTGTTTTGTACAGTTGTTATCTATAGTATTGACTTTCTTATGTCACTATCCTGCCAGTTAGTCGAACAAGGGTGGCCATTCCTTATTGAAGTAAAGCAGCCTATAATTGAACAAGGGCAAAAAAATAAAACCGCCAAAGACGGTTGGATTAGCTTAAAACAGGCACCAATTTTAAAAATTTGCGGTAACAGAAGAAAGCGGTTGATATAGTAATTACAGATAAAATCAAAAGAGTAGACCCGTATTGAGATATATTTTGTGATGTAACCCCTTCTGCGAATTTAACACCTAAAAAATGATGACTTATTTCGCCACTTAAATGACCGTTGTATAGTGCTAATCCTTGACTCAACAGTAGAATTGAAATAATAAGTAATACACCAGCAATGGAAAAAAAGTCCATCCTTTTTTAAGCATTACATTTCTCCTTTCTATTTACTGTTATTTATTACTATTCTATAAAAAATTAAAAATCCCTTCTTAATGCTGGAGCGAAAATCAAACCTTTTCTTAAGACTTTATACCCTTAATTGCAATAAGAAATGAGCTTCTATTAGTGGGTTTAGTGAAATATCATGTTGATACTATATGACCATAAAATACTGAAAGCAACAATTGCTAAAAGTATATTGAATAAAGCAAACATCTTTTTACCTTCTTTTATATCACTATAAAAAGTATATATACAGTTAACTAGCCAAAAGGCTATCAAAAATAACCCACCTAAGTAGTCATTTTTATGATTTTCATCAAAAATCATCTGAAAGGCACCTAGTATTAACAAAGCCATTATGGTATAACTTGTGATTTTTATAACCTTTTGTGCTTCACTCACTTTCAGATCCCCCTAATCTAATGTAAAACCTTTCACTAACCTACCTTTTAAGTACATTAATTCACGTATTTATTCTAACATAAAATTCCAATAATTCTTCAAATAAGAATAGGATCGTCCTAATCGACGATCCCTTGTTAAACTATTGCACCTGGTAAATATATGACATTATAAAAGTTTTGACATATAGTATTCATCAAGGTATTCGCCATCAATAAATAATGAATCTCTTTTTGTGCCTTCGATTTGAAACCCCATCTTTTTATATAGGGACAAACCAGCTTCATTACGAGTGATTACCGTTAATTCTAATCGACGTAGGTTATGTTTAAATGCCCATTGTTCTAATTCTTCCAACAACAGAGTTCCAACACCTTTTCCTCTAAAATCTTTTAATATTCCAATCACAATATAACCAGAGTGTCTATTTCTCCTTGCATTCCCACCAATAACCAGCAAGTATCCAACTAACATATTTCCATCTTCAGCAACAAGTATAGTAGAATTATCGTTATTCTTCATACTCTCAATCATCTTTAGTTGATTCTCTGGTTGAATATTTCTTTCCCCTTCTTCCCAAAGC
This sequence comes from Paraliobacillus sp. X-1268, assembly GCF_003426095.1. Classification (NCBI taxonomy): domain Bacteria; kingdom Bacillati; phylum Bacillota; class Bacilli; order Caryophanales; family Bacillaceae; genus Paraliobacillus; species Paraliobacillus sp. X-1268. The sequence continues at coordinate 36,680 of NZ_QJSK01000022.1, read as the reverse complement.
ATATATTGAGAACTTCCTTCAACTTCTTTTATAAGCACTGCTAAATTCTCTGCATCAGATGTTTTTATTTCCCTTACAATCATTATATTGATCTCCCTATTTAGCAGTCTATTGTAAAACATTACTACCTGTAACTTTAAATACATCTGTTCACATACTAATTTTAACATAATACTCCAATAATTCGTTCATGAACAAAAAACATCGCCTCAATTGACGATCTTTTGTTGCACTATTGTCACCAGTTACTTTAATAAGCAGTCAAGAGTTGTGATAAAATGAGTGTGTATTATATTATTCTTTTCAGGGTGTGATACAGAATGAACTTATTCGAAAAACTATATACTCTTATTATTTTCTTATCAGTAATTATTGGTATAGGTATAGGACAAATAGAACTAATAAGAGAAAATGCCGAAAGTTTTATTGTTCCTTTATTAGCAGCAATGCTTTATATTACTTTCTTACAAATCCCTATTGAAGAAATAAAAAAAGCTTTTAAAAACATCAAGTTTACATACACTTCGGTCATCATAAATTTCGTTTGGACACCTATCTTAGCATTGCTGCTAGCAATGATGTTTTTAGGCGATAACCCGTCGTTGTACATTGGATTTATTATGCTCGTGGTTACACCCTGCACTGACTGGTACTTGATATTTACAGGGATAGCAAAAGGAAATGTTGCGTTATCAACTGCAATCTTACCTCTCAATTTAATCCTACAAGTCATTTTGCTACCTATTTATCTTCTTATTTTTGGCGGAACAACGGGTGTTATAGAGCTTTCATTTCTAGTGGAAAGTATCTTAATTGTACTATTCATACCATTAGTTTTAGCGTTTCTAACAAAAATGTTCTTGAGAAACAAACAACAGTTAAGAGAAAATCTTATATCCAATCTCAGCGTAATGCCGATAATTTTTCTGAGTCTCGCAATTGTTGCTATGTTTGCTTCACAAGGTCAATTACTGCTAAATAATTTAGATTTACTGTGGCAAATTACCATTCCTATTCTTTTATACTTTATAATAAATTTCTTCGTTGGTCAGAAAATTGGACAGCTTATGAATTTTGCGAACTCCGACAGAACAAGTTTAAGCTTAACAACTTTAGCAAGGAATTCGCCAATCGCTTTAGCAATTGCTATGACTGCATTTCCAGACCAACCTTTAATAGCCTTAACATTAGTCATTGGTCCATTATTGGAATTACCTATTCTGGCTATCATTACGCAGATTTTATTATTTATCTCAAAAAATAAAAGTACATAAACAATTCAAAAGCACACATCTATTTTATTAAATGATGTGTGCTTTCGTATTGCGTTAACCAACCCTTTTACTTGAATAAGAATATAGGATCTATAGAAGCGACAAGTCCTTCTTTTACTATAGCACTAGTTACTGTAAGTACATTGTTCCACATTTTCACTAAGCAACGAACCAGATGCTATTAGTCTTTCTGTATTTTGAGTATAAGCCCCTTGAACAGTATCACTATTGCAACAAAGATTGCATTTTAGTAAAGTTTCACTGTCCAAACTGGTAGTTAAATAAAATATAACTCATAAATAATATTTCCGCCTTGTTGTTATCTGGAATATCTATCATCAATTCATAAACAGAACCTCTTATTCTTTCCCCTGTCGCTATAATGGAATCATTCAACGTAATCTCTGTTTTGGAGCCAATCCCAAATGACTTGAAATAATAAGTATTATTATCATATTCAAGAAAAAGACTTTCCCGTAGCTTTGTAGCGTTCTTCCAAGAAAAATCAGTTCGAGCCGTGCCAATATGAATATCATTTTGATAAATAATCCATTCATTATTGCCTTTTATTTTATTTTCTTTCTTTCCTCTGAAGGTAATAGTATCACCATTTTTTAGGGAGAAAGAAAGATTCAGATACCATTGACCAGGGTTATCCATGATATCTGCCACAACACGTTTCCACCAACCATTGTAAAAACGCCGATAGGAACCAATATACTCCTGACTATTGTACATCTGCTTATTTGTTTTGGACACTCTGTCTCCCATCCGAGTCATCATATATTTATCCTGTTTTTCAGGTTCGAAATCCCGATCCTTGTTATATTGCCATTTCATGATACATAAAATCACGATAGCTCCGACTGGAAACAAGAGCAGGATAAGCAATTGTTTTTGCTCGAACTCCCCATAAACCATATACCGAAGTGATAATCCAATAAATCCTGCCAAAAACAGGACAAGCAATCTACTCATTCAAATTCTCCCTTCCTTCCTGCCTGTTCATAACCTGCTTTTATCCTTTAAAAAGTGGGTAACAAGATAAAAGATAACAAAAGGGATAGTTGCAAATACACCTAAAACGATTAGCGGAATGAATCCCTTTATCGTTATGGAGTTATTAAACAAAATAATTCCAATTATAAATAAAGACATAAAACTTAAAAAAACACCTGTTTTCTTATTATTCTTGCGGAACTCTGATATTCCTGTCAGTAACAGGCTTATAGCTATAAACCCTAATAAATATTGCAAGAAAGGAACTGATAGGAGTTCCTCATTAATAGTAAGCATAGCAAAAACAACAAAAAGCGTTCCACATGTCCCTATGGCTATTTGCAGTCTCTTTCCTTGCAGCAATTTAATCTCTCCTCTCTACCACGATAAGGTATTTCTAGCATTCTATTATTCTTACTAATCTCCATCTAAAACATAAGATTTACAGCCACTAGATTTATTCCATTGATAAACATATGTAAAATAATTGGTACGTAGATACTTCTATATTTTTGAATGCAATGGCAACAATTATTGTGATGGTAACTAACCATCCCAAGCTAATAATTACCGTTTTCTGAACATCTTTTATGCCAAATCTCAAATTAAAACCCTTCCTCCTGACTGTAGATAAATGGTTTTATATTAAGTCTTTAGGATTTCGGGCATACCACTCTACGTAGCCACAATTTACGCATACATAAGGATTAATACGAGTATGTTTTTTATTCTTAAATAACGTCTCTCCTTGTGGGTTTTTAACCAATATTCCCTTTAATCCCTGGTCAGCATAACATTCTATCATTTTCTCCCCGCACTTTTCACAATCTTTTTCTTTCATAAATTAAATCCACCTTTATATAAACTTACAATCTTTTTACGTTAAACTAACAGTAAACGTTTCACATCGCTTCTAATTTGTTTATTTGAAAGTTTCGAAAAACAAAACAGCACCATATAAGTTAACGGGTGCAATTTGGGGGGAAAATATTAATAGAAATAACACAAGAATTTTAATGTAATTTTTGCATCTTATCATATATACCATCACCATACATATTATTCCACAAGATGACGTATTAAAAAAGAGCACAAATGAATTATTGTCCTCTTAAAAGTACTAACTATAAACGTAAGTTCAGTCCCCACTATTCCACCTCTTCATTTTTTGCGCGATGTAAACAAAAAAATTTGTTGACAGTGAAAGTTTTAAGCTATAAAAATTGTGTTAATTATTTTTCTGGAAAATCTATAGATAATTCGAATAGTGATTTCAATCCTGCAATTATTAAATGAAGGATAAAGAATATTATTATAAAATTCAATACAAACAGCCTAATGGAGCATGGAACTTTAATCCACTTCTCTAGTAATCTTTGAGAAATCCTGTTCATTTAACACCTCTTTCTTTTTTATGCCATACCTATTTCATATTCTTTAGGCCTGCATCACTTTGGAATACAATCAACCAAACTACAAGTCACTTAAAGAAATGACTTTACCACTTCCAGCATGCACACCATATTGACAATCTAATTTTCCACATAAAAGATATTTCTTTTGTTCAAAATCATAGACATAATAAGGTTTTAGCTCAAACAATTCTTCTATTTTCTCAAATGCTTCTTCTTGTGTGAGCGTTACTTTATCAGTTGCTTGAAATTGATCAGTATACATCTCCAACAATGGTTTGTTATCGATATAATTAATTGCTTGAAGGCTCTTCGCATCAATTATAATCACTAGTTTTCTTTGAAATAAAAAGAGAGGATTGTCCTGAGGCTCAGCTCTTACTACTGCATGAATGTAACCTTGGTCTCGATTTAATGTTTTAAGTATCCACTTTCCAGTGTCATCAGGATACTCCTGGCGTGATAATTTCTCGACTGCCAGCAGACATTTTTCTTCCTCTTCCTTTGTAATTGGGAAAGAAGCAGGAGATGGTTCCCGCGAAAATGCTTGTTCTACTGATATATCATCCTCAGTCAAACTAATCTCTTTCATATCAAATGGCTTATCAATTGGATCGTTCCAAAATATTGCTTTATCTATTTTCAAATAAGACCTTACATCCACTATGAATTTAAATGGAATCGTTGTTGTTCCATCATTTGTATTATAAATTTCTTCCACCGCATATACCGGAATAGGTTTTTGTTGTTCATCAGCAGGGAATTCAACCAACTTCAATTGTTCCATCGCTAAATGCTTTACTTCTTTAAGGGTTAGCGTGTACGTTTCTTCTTTAATCATCTCTTTTGAAGAAAATTGTCCATCAACAGCAAAGAAGATCAGCTGACCTTCCTTGTTATATTTAATGTCAATATATCCAGCAGTTGAAACCGCAACACCATCAATTCCTTCTTTAAAATATAGTTTTCCATCTTCCTCTTTATCTAGTTGAAATTGCTTCCCATAGATAAGTCCCGTTTCCTGTTCAATCCATTTAATAATTGCTTTTGTATCAAGATTAGCAAATGAAATCCCGTTATTTGCGTACGTTTTACCCATGACAAAAATAACACGGTTGAATTTATGTGTGTTTACATCAATCTCAATAACTGCTGTACCATCAGGATTTGAATCATCATCCTCTAATTCCGTTATATGCTTTGGAAACCACTCCATCAACAGTGTATAACTCGTAGCATTAAAAATATCGACATTACGATTCAGACTATAATTTTGTAAGTAGTAGTTATCTAAACTGAATTTTATTTTCGTACGATCAATTAATTCTTGTATTCTTTTATCCATTACCTATGACCTCACTTATATTTATAATCTAAAGCGCTTCGATATACTTATCTACTACTATTCGTTAAGTACTATTAAATATCCTCTAAACAGCGTTATCACACACATGTTTTGAGTACCATATTTTTGATAAAGCTTTTTAAATTAATTGAAAATTTATATTTTGTAAGTGAATTACTAGCAGATAATGGACAATACTCTATTGTTAAACTGAAAGCAACAACGTATTTTCAAAATAATGCAGTAAGTGGGGGGACTGGGAATATTATCGGAATGAAATGCCTACCCTTGTGTGGAAAAGTCTGAAGGAAGCAGAGAATGGTCTCCTGCTTCCTTATTTAAGTTGCTATTGGTAATGTTATTAGAAATGTTGTCCCATTTTCTGAGCTTGACTCCAGTGAAATTTCGCCCTGGTGCGACTCAATAATGCGTTTAATAATTGGAAGACCTAACCCAGTTCCTGTATCTTTATTTGTCATAAATGGTTTAAATATGGACTCCTGTAGTTCATCAGAAATGCCACTCCCATTATCCTCAATATATAGATGATACTGCCCATGTTTCACTTTTGAAAACATTCGGATTAGGCCTACTTGCCCCATTGATTCCGTACTATTTCGAATTAGATTGTAGAATACTTGCTGTAACTGTTTATGATCAACCTTTACCTGTTCGGCATCAAGCAACAGATCAAATTTTATGTTATCCGCTTCATTAGAATCCTTGTAATTGTTAATAAACGTCTCAATCATTTCTTTTATATTTGTTTCTTTCACTTCTGGTTCAGTAGGTTTTGCAAGTTTAAGCATATCCTCTACGATGTAATTAATGCGATCTAATTCATTCACCATAAAGGAAACATGGAACTTCTCTTGTTCTTTTTCAGAAAGAGAACTGTTCATAAGCGTCATAAATCCTTTAATAATTGTTAATGGATTACGGATTTCGTGTGCTGCACCTGCAGATAACTCCCCAAGCATCGCAAGCTTTTCTGATTGATACATACGTTTTTCAATAGCTTCACTTTCCGTTATATCTAAAAATTGAAAGACTCGCGCACTTACTTCATTCGAGTGATTAATAAGTTCTGTCTGCGAAACTAACAATACATATGTTTCCTTTTCTGTCTTATAAAGTACTTTTTTATTAAGGATATTTTTTTCATTACGTAGAATATCCCAAAATGAATTACTTTGAGATATTTTAGTATCGGACAAAAGAAGATCTCTTATTTCATCTTTACTCTTCTTTAGCATTCTGGAAGCAGCATCATTAAGTATGATTTCTCCCGTTTCATCATTAAGTGTTAAAATACCAATTGTTAATGCACGCATGATTTGATCTATATATATCTTATCATTATAGACTTGTTCATATAACTCGAAATATTTTTTAAGAACGAATGAAAACACTACTATCATGGTTGTAAATAGCACTAATCCAAGTATAGGGTATAACTCTAATAAGGAAATCAGTACGAAAGCTAATGTAGATATTATTAGATAATTTCGCATTGCTTCAATTATAATATCTTTTAATAACGAATAGAATCGGTCCTCAGATCTAGTCAGGAAATAACATCCAACTATTATAATATTCACTAGACTGTAACTAATAATAGCTAATAGGTATGAGACAGAACTTTCTATGTCAATATAGCCCAGTTTTCCCCCAGTTAAAATGAAGACATAATAGGAAGTACTAATCATTATCGTATATGTAGCAAAATTGAATACTTGAATATTCCACTTTGTGTGACGTTGTCTAACATCATTAACTAAACTGCTACAAAATAAAAGCAATAATGTCATGTTAATCCCAAAAACAAAAATAGAAGCGATGTAAATAGATGAATCCAAACTAAATCTATTACCGTCGGGTGGCAACACAATAATATAACGACAGGCTATTAGCAAAGAAGCGATTAGAAATATAATTAATCTCCATTCTTTCCACTCATTGATATCTAATGAAGCCGTAAAGACAGGATGCAAAAAAAAGACACTGCATCCCGCTAGAATAATAAACCATTTATAGTTTTGTTGTAGTGTAGTCAAATTAATTCACTCTTTTTATCGTATTTTGTAGTTAAATGTCAAATCATCGTTTTTTATAATTGTAATTCAACTTATCAAGCAAAGCAATAAATAGTTATTAAAGACTAGTTATACAGAACTACAAATTATGTAATATTTCCTATATAATAGATGATTTTACTTTAGATTATTCAAATGAGAACTGTAAAAAATAAAACTTAGGTACTTTAGAATGCTTGAATTTACGAATACGAATCTTTGAAAATTTGAAACCTTTAGTTGGGAAACTCGTTAAGTAAATAAGGATATAAAAAAAGAGCGTACTTATTGGAGGCGATTACAATAGGAAAGCATATTATTTGGTCGATTGTAACTGTTTGTGTAATGTTACTTCTAAATTGGGGAGTCGCAGTTTTATTTGTTGGTAAATTTATTGACTATTCTTTTTTAATGGGTATTTTATTTGTGGGAATTGTACGGTTCATGAATTCAACCGGAGGAATGGGCTCTACGAGTGTTAGAATGAGCACGCAAGCCCAAACTGGGATAAAGATAGAAAAGGAAAAACAAACATTTAACCCTACTGTACCATTCTATACTGCAATTGTGTACACCATAGTAGCACTCGTTATAACAGTAATTTATTATAAAGATTACTTTATTAGTTAAACGATAGATTTTAAAAAGGTATCTAGTATTTAAATAAGACATTTGTCCATTTGAAATACCAGATACCTTCTAAACTTGTGTGATTTTACTCTCCTAAATATACTTCAATCTTCTATTTGTCATATTAATATCAAATTCTTCGTATCCTTGGCTTATTCCCCAGCGTTGCATATTTTGATGATCTGGGTAAGTTGGATCTTTAATAATTTCTAAAAACTCTTCATATCCAGGCTCTCCACCTACATCTTCAGGTGGAGCATTTCCTTCACCTGCTACACATGTAGGATGATTTTTATCATAGTCATTGATAAAATCTTCAACAACAATTCTGTGTTGCCAATCATCGCCAAAGTCATAGATGTATAGTATTTCAGCTGGAAGATAATCTGCTATCCTTTCCCCAGTTTCCAATTTTTCAGGGATATCGGAATCATATTCCAGAAACTCTTCATCGCAAACAATTCTTGCAACCGGTTTTCGATTTTCCTTTGCTTTCATTCTGTCCGGATCAAACGGTTTACCTGCGAAAATAGTGAAGTTATGCAGGTGATAATCATGCCAATTAAATGTTCTTTGTAGTGTCGTATGTAAATTAGGGAAAGTCATGTGCTTCGGAACGACGATTCGACGCCAAATAGAAGTATTCTCCAGTTCCAATGTCACTTTAAGAACAATCGCTTCTGAATTAAAAATCGATCCCTTTGTCAACCCTTCCAAGTCACTATATAATGCCTCATTTGGTTTTACATACTCATTATTTCCTTTTCCAACAATCAGACGACTTGCCTGCTTACTTAAAGCAACCTGATACATCGAATTTTGATCTAGGTCACTTTCCATAACGTAGACATTCTCACACGCTTTATTTAGTCTAGCAACGCTTTGTCTATTTTTTGTCGAAGTAAAAGTAATTTCTTTAGACTGGGCAAGAAACACCTCAATAACTTCTTCCTTTATGTTCTCTTCTTTATATATTTCACGAATAGCTTGCACGATCAACTCATCTATTTTTTTGAAATCCTTTGCCTTTAATCCATAAAGCACCATAACATATCGATTACTATCATTCATCAGTACAAGTGTCTTCCTACGATTCACTGTCAACATATTAGCATGCCAAGAAAATAACGGTTCTTCTTCTGTAGCTGGTGTTGGCTTTAACTTTAATTCAGTTAAAAGCTTTTTCGTACATTGAATTAGCATATTGAATTCTCCTATTACCATTTTAGAGCGTAGCCATCCACTTTAAGCATGCATTCTTTATTATCATAACATATCTCATTATCGAAGGATAAGAACACATTCCATTTTATTTACCCTTAAATGTGTCCATCATAATCCTTATTTAAGTAATTTTACTAGTTCTTCGCCTACCGTAATTCCTGAAATAAATGCACTTTCTAAACGTGTTCGGTTCGCTGGGTCTTGAGAATGTAAGAAAGCATCACCCGCTACTAATAAGGGATATTCCAGATTTGTATTCAGAAAAGGCTGGCGTAAGAATTGAACTGCCTCTGCGTAATGCCACTTTTTTAGTTGACTTGATAGTGCAGAATCAAAATTAATATACGCACTTGTTATCTGCTTTATCTTTTCTAAAACCGCTTCATCTCCTAGTTGATAGTGTGCTTTACTCCATTCACCAGTCATATAGACGCTGATAGTTGGAATTTCCGAGATCCCTTTTTTCTTATGATCAACGAGGCGCATGACACCTTCTGGAAGTTCCGAATCAAGATGACCACTATTCGGTAAATTTGTGTGCTGTTGCAAATGAAATAAACCGACCAAACATGGCTGGAAGACAATCTCATCAAGCTTCTGTAAAACTTTCGCATCTACTTTTAAGTTATCATTCTCAAGTAATGTCTTCGCCCGTGGAGCTGGCGCTGTTACAATAACAGCACTGGCATTAATCGCCTCACCCTCATCTGTTGTAAGGATGTATCCAGTCGCATTTTTCTTAATTTCCGTAATTCTTTTTTGTAGACGTACTGAAATATCCTCTGCTAGCTTTTTAGCAAAAGCATTCATACCATCAACACTCATATACCGGTAATAATCATCGCCAAACCAATGCTTCACGTTAGCATTTTCTATCCATTCGTCAACAAATGTCTGGAATTTTTTAGTTCGCACTGTAAAAAACTGTGCACCGTGATCGATTTTTCCTTTTTCAATTCTACGTGTTGCCATTCTACCGCCGACACTTCGGCTCTTTTCGACAAGTAAAATGTCCTGATAGCCTTTTTCCTTTAATGTTCGTGCAGCCATGATTCCAGACATCCCCGCGCCAACGATTACAATTGGTGCTCGCTCACTCATTTAAATACCCCCTCTTACGCTTCTTCTTTCTATTGTATATCTTCTAGCAAAATTGGTCACCAAAAACAAGGTATCCTTATTAGAAACCTCTCTTATAGGTTAAATTAACTAGAGATAAAATGAAAAATAGTGTTTTAAACCTACGATCCAGGGTAATATCATAAAAGTAGCTTTATAGAATATCAAGGTAGGCTGAGGATGTGTTTCGGGACTTAATCCTCATTTAATAGGAAAAGCGAAAAGGGGTATATTGAATGGATATTGAAATTAGTTCTTCTATCTTGAATTCTATAAAAGATCAGATATGTTTGATTGATTATTCTGGCAACATTATTCAAACTAACGATGAATGGCTGAATTTTGCTAAAAATAATAATGGAAATTTGTCTGCACTTGGTGTCGGAACAAATTATATGCAGGTTTCTAAAGAAAATACAACAGTATTGAAAGGATTAGAGGCAATTATTAATGGTGAAATTGATGAGTTCACGCATGAATATCCATGTCATTCTCCAGATTTCAAACGCTGGTTTAACATGCAAGCAACAAGAATGAAAAAAAATGAATATGATATCGAAGGAATTGTAATACGACATATTGATATAACAAAACAGAAGCTGATGGAAATGCAGCTAAAAAAACGTGTACATACTGATTCTCTAACTAATTTATATAATAGAAGGTATTTTGATAAAGAATTTCAAATAGAAATGAAACGATCTAACCGTAATAATAGTCCGTTGTCTGTATTGTATATTGATATTGATGACTTTAAGTATTTAAATGATACTTATGGACATACGGTAGGCGACCTCGTGTTAAAGGAAATTTCGGTAGTATTTTTAGAAACTATCCGTGATTCTGATACATGTGCTCGTATAGGTGGAGATGAGTTTGCCATTATTTTACCCGAAACTTCGAATGAAGCGTTAGATTGTATAGCAAAAAGAATTATTATGAATATCAATAAGATCAAGATTCAGGAGGACATTACCTATCCAATAAAAGTTGATGTATCGATTGGTGGTGCGTCATTTTCAAATGAATTAGACATGAGAGCGATGCTTGATAAAGTAGACAGAGCTTTATATGCTGCGAAAGACAAAGGAAAGAATCAAATTGTAATTTTATAAATTAATCATGCTGCTCCACCAGAGAAATCGGTCTCACCGCAATTCAACTCATTTCAGACAAACCTGTCATTTGAAAGTCTATTTTTAGGTGAGGTCCATTTTAACTATCATCTACCTTTATATTTCCATCTTAAATTCTATATGTTATAATTTCAGTAAGATAATCCTATACTAATAAACCACAGCGCTAACTGTGTTTTATAGATAAGCGGTTCCCCCAGGGGATCGGCTATCGTTATTTCGGATAGACCTCTCCTAATCACTTGTGGGTAAATAGGGAGGTCTATTTTCTATTGATCAACGTTACGATCAATGCGAGTAGTGCAATCAAGAAGGTGCCAAAACCAAACAGCAGCCTAAAACTCTCATACATACCCATAGGCATCACCCCCTCTCAAGTGGGGTTAGCCGACCTCTCCTTAACAGAACATTATCCTTCTAAATTATACCATAAAAAAACAATACGAAAGAACAAATGTTTGTTTTTTCGTGAATTCCCATATGAAAAAGTACCTGTTACTCCACTATTGGAAGTAACAGGTACTTTATAGTTAAATCTATTTTAACATCTGACTTACAGTTCTTCTCCATTTGTAGCAATTACATTTTGATACCAGAAGAATGATTTTTTTCTACTGCGTTCTAACGATCCACTGCCATCATCATGCTTGTCTACATAAATGAAACCGTAACGTTTAGACATCTCACCGGAAGATGCACTTACTAAATCGATACATCCCCATGATGTATAACCCATCACTTCGACGCCATCTTTAATCGCTTCGCGCATTGCACTAATGTGTCCACGTAAATAGTCGATACGATAATCATCGTTGATCGATCCATCTTCTTCAACCTTATCATAAGCACCTAATCCGTTTTCTACGATAAATAGCGGTACTTGATAACGGCCATATAATTCATTTAACGCAATACGAAGGCCTTCTGGATCAATTTCCCATCCCCAATCACTTGCTTTTAAGAATGGATTCTTAACACCACCAATTAAATTCCCTTGACCGATTTCTTCAGGTGTTTTGTTTTTCTTATCAGTACGAGACATGTAGTAACTGAATGAAATGAAATCTACTGTACCTTCTTTAATTAACTCTAAGTCTCCATCTTGGATATCCAATTTTATCTCATTTTCTTCAAAATAACGATTGATAAAGCTAGGATATTCACCGCGAACGTGTACATCTCCACAGAAATTATTGAATATACGTGCTTCTTCCTGTGCAAACGTAACATTCTCTGGATTAGAATCATACGCATAAACTGGTGCATAGATCAGCATACAACCAACCTGTGATTCAGGAATAATTTCATGTGCTAATTGTACTGCTTTTGCACTTGCGACAAACTGATGATGAAGTCCTTGGAAGCTATCTTGAAGACGTGTTTCTTCGTTTTCAGGTGAAAAACCTAGTCCAAGTAACGGCATGTGTGTAGCACCGTTTATTTCATTAAATGTTAACCAATATTTCACTTTATCTTTGTAGCGATTGAAAAGAACCGTTACATAACGCTCAAAGAATTCAACCAGTTTACGATTTCTCCATCCACCGTATTCTTTTATTAAATGTAGTGGTGTTTCATAGTGTGCTATCGTAACTAATGGCTCAATATTATGTTTTGCAAGTTCGTCAAAGACACGATCATAGAATGCTAAACCTTCTTCACTTGGCTCTAATTCGTCACCATTTGGAAAAATACGAGACCAAGCAATACTCATACGAAATGTTTTGAATCCCATTTCTGCAAATAAAGCAATATCTTCCTTATAACGGTGATAAAAATCAATACCCTCGTGATTCGGATAAGTATATTTGGTTTTATCCATTTCGAAATCAAACCCTGTATCTGATAACAGCTTGATTCTGGCTTCTTTCCCGCCAGGTAGTACATCTGCTAAATTAAGTCCTTTACCGCCTTCATGAAATCCGCCTTCAAATTGGTTAGCAGCAGTAGCGCCACCCCATAAAAATCCTTTTGGAAATACGTTTGACATTTTTATCACCTCATAAAATTATTTGATCTACAAGCTTTCACCTATTATGTGATGAAATAAGTGAATATATTATATATAAACTTATGGCAATAAAAAAACCTAAGTTACTTAAGAAATCAGAAGAAATTACTTCCAACTACTCAAAGCACCTTAGGTTTTGCCTGCTAATCAGTAACAATCCATAAGTTAATATATAATCTTTGATTTTAATATATCATTTTATCAAGATAATGTAAAGGCTTACGTTTTGTTTTATTACAGGCTCTTGCGGATAAATTCTGGTACGGTTTTCTAGGTGGTTTCATATGCTAAAACAGAGAGACTATTAGTGTTCCAGTGAAATATAATTCTTATAGAGGTGATAAAAAGTGACAAGAGTAAAATATACAGACAGTGACGTTGATTTAATCGCAAGGATGATGCGAGCTGAAGCCGAGGGTGAAGGGAAACAAGGAATGCTTATGGTTGGCAATGTAATTGTAAATCGAGCAAAAGCTGATTGTTTAGACTTTAAAGATTTAAGGAACATACGTGATGTGATTTTTCAAATTCAGGGTGGAAATTATTCATTTGAAGCAGTGCAAAAAGGAAATGTTTTTTACAATAGAGCAAGAGGAGTAGAAAAAAGATTGGCCGAACAAACTTTGAAATATTGGCGAGAACATCCTTCCAAGTATGCGCTTTGGTATTTCAATCCTTATGGTGAATGTCCTCCAACATGGTACGGTCAACCACTTACAGGACAGTATAAACAACATTGTTATTATGAACCCCTTCCAGATACATGTGAAGGTGCTTATCGATATTAAAGTAAACTTCAAGTCGTGGGATTTACTATTTCTCACGACTTATTAAATCTGTTTAAGTGTTCTGTTGTTTTAGCTGCCTGTGATAGTCCCTTGAGGAAAGGTCATTTGCCATTTTCCATTATTTAATTTCCAGACTGAACTTCTTAAAGAGTACTTTTGTTTACTTTCTATATATACTTTAAAGGTAGTAAGGACAGCTGTCGGTGAAAGGTATCTCAATTGAAAATTACTCATGGTAATTCGAGGATTATCTTCACTTGGTAAACGGTTCAATATATTTTCTTTATTATAGATTTTCCCTGTGCTTGAATATTCAATAAAATCATCTGCTATTAACTCGTTTAATCGTACAGCAGATTTACGAACCTCGCCCTTTAGTAAAGCCGTTTCTAAAGAATACATATGTTTTTCTAATTCTTTCTGACTTTCCATTCGGATTCTCCTTCTCTTTAGCTCTTTACAATCATACTTATTAATTGATTGCATCCTAATAACTAACTTAATTATAACAGGAAATTTTATACAAAAAAATACAAATATATGATAGAATACGGTTACATGAGTTGTTGAATTAAAATTAGGAATCATTATCTTAGGGGGAGAAGAAATGAAGATAGTTTGGGAATCACTTCGGTTTATCTTAATATTTACTATACTTATGCTCATTTTAGGCTTTATAACTGACCTTATTTTATTAATGATTGGTTTAACTGCTGAAATATATAGGTCGATTGCAATAATTGCTGCATTTATTATTACTTGTCTTCTCTATAAAAAGAAAGGTTGGGGTAAGAAGTATAATAAATTAATCCTTTTAATTACTTTTATATTAATTGTTCTGTTTACAGTAGTAATTCCAGATATGTCCCCTACACATCTACACACATGGAAGTATGCTTATTCATATGGTTTTCCGTTTCATTTTCTCACTTTATATAGTGAGAATGGCGCTACATTTATTATTCCTAATCTATTTTCTAAAGGGAGAACAATTTGGGGTGCGGAGATCTTCCTTATCTATTTAAATTTCATTATAATTTATTTCACTTTACATTTTCTATTTAAATACGTAAACAGGAGAAAATAAAATAGGATGAGTTAATGAAAAAGTCTCCTCTCATTAATAATTACAAGGATAAAGTAAAAGGTCGTTACTTTCGAAATGTATTCCCTCATCCATTTATTAGAAAGGAATATTTAAATGATCCAAAATTTGCTTTTAATGACGTGAAATAGCCGAGGCATATGATTTTCTTACGATCTCATTCTTGATCAAATGAGAATTGAACCATATGTCTTTTATATTTGCATTTTGACACCAAGCAATATACGTATCTATTTTAGATTCAAAGAATTTACCCTTTCCCTTTAATTTTAGTTTGTATTTGAAATAAGTTATGAACTTAACTTTATTGTCCAATTAAGCATAACCTATTCAATTTTTGTACTATGCATTCAACAAACGTGACCTTAGTACAATAAGAAATAATTTACTTTAATTAATATTCTGTCAACTCAATAAATGTCTCATCATCATAAATGGTGGATAATAGTGGATCATTGTATGCTGTATCCCTCAATGTATTATCTAATTCTATCGATCTAGTTAATTCCTCCAATCCGTGATCAATCTCTCCTTGTTGCACAAGTGCCACACCTTTTCCGTAATATCCAATTGCTTCATTTGGAAATTGCTCAATAAAAGTGTTATAGACTTCCTCAGCTTCTTTAAAATTACCTGCATATGTAAGCATTAAGCCTTTATAATCTAAAGCATTTAAAGATTGTTCTGACTCAAGCTCCATAATCTTGTTTAAATAAGGAATCGTATCACTATATTCCCCTAACGAATCATGGAGGTAGACCAGATACCATAATGCGTCGATATCTTCGGGATATGTCTTTATATATTGTACTAAATAAGGGATTCCTTTTTCATCTTCGTATAAGTAGTAAAGCGAAACGCCCTTTCCATATAGAGCATAAGGTGCACTATCATCAATTGCTAAGGCTTTATTATAATAATCTAGCGCTTTTTCATATCTTTCAAGCATATAATGAGCATTTCCCATGTTAATAAATTGCTCTGGTTCCTTATCACTAATATCTATTGCTTTTTGTGCAGCAACAATGGCTTGTTCGTATTCGCCTAGTTCATTTAATGACAAAGCCATGTTATTAAATGCACCATCCATTTGGTTATCCAGTTCAATTGCTTTGTTTAGTGATTGGATGGCTTCTTCATATTGCCCGATAAAATTTAGAGCATACCCTTTCTCATTATACAGTATTGGATCTTCAGGGTATCTTTCCAATCGTTGATTGACATCTTCTAAAGCTAAGTCATACTGTTCTTTTTCATACCATTCATCATATTTTTCTCTCGAGAATTCAGGATCTGTAGCACTTAAAAGGCTACAGCCTGAAAGAATAATTAATAAAAATACAAATAAAGACCAAATTTTTTTATTCATTCTATCACTTCCTTTTTTAAAATGATCCTATATCTAATGGTAATAATCTATCCTTTCTATTTGTTTTTTCTTGCATTTTATTAAATAAACCCGCTTAAGTAAGAATATCTAAAGAGATAATGTATCACAACTCTTTTTTCTAAAACAGTTAATATTACTTAGATGGATGTATCTATGTTCGAGAGAATAACCATATAGCATTATAAGAATATTTTCCTATCATATATTATATAATTTGAATGCTATATAAATTCTTTTATCTTATTAAGCTCTCTCAGTATTCTACTTTAAATAATTCCACCCTCTTATTCTACATTTAACTTATTACTCCTATCATAAAAAAGTACCAACTTCTAATTAATAGAAATCGGTACTTCTTTATTAGCTATTCGTTTAGCGTGGCGCTTTTGGCGGTTGACATACGTCACATTTACGTTGATTTTTATTTTTGAATTTAGTGAAGTTTTTTTCGAAATTGTTACCACAAGCACATGTAAATAGTAAATTTTGAGAAAAACCCTGATATTCCGTTGTTAACAACTTATTATCTGAATTGTTCTCAACAAATGTCTTAATTTTATCAATTGTCCATCGTTTATTCATTCTCTTACACCTCCATATTTTACTAGACGGAGGCTTTTCTTGGCGTCCGTTCCATTATCATTAGCTTAAGTTGTTAATTATAACATGAGCAGTGTTATAATTAACAACTGCATATATTTATCTACCAGATAGTACCCCCTTAATGCCTTCAATGACCGTCTCATCAAAACCTGCTTCAAATGAATGCTGTTTTCTAACACCGCTACCAAAATGGTATTCATCAGCTCCTATTGCATCATGCAATGCTGGCAAATTGTCTAATTTCACACCACTTCCTGGCAGTATTGTCGGACCATTTACTTGCTGTTGGAATTGAACTAATTTTTGTAACGAGCCAATGCCTTCCACACAACTATCTGCACCACCGGAAGTTAATATTCTCTTAATATTATTCCGATAAGTCACTAATGTTTGATAAGCTTCCAATTGATCTTCAACTTCATCAAATGCTCGATGAAATGTTACATTTAGATCTGGAAATTCTTTAAATATGTCAGTAAGAAAATCTGTATCTATTTTTTTATGCTGATCAAGTGCCCCAATCACAATTCGGTAATGGCCCATACCGTATAACATAGCAATATCTTCCTTCATTGCTTCCTTATCGGCTGGACTATAAATAAAACCATAGTTGTGCGGCCTGATCATAACTTGAACCGGAACTCGCACATTTTTTAGCGTTGTTTTAATTGTTCCATACGATGGAGTTAAACCACCCAACTGAATAGCTGAGACTAGCTCGAGTCTATCAACCCCTAATTCTTCTGCTATTCGTGCATCATTTTCATTCTCCACAATACATTCTATCATTTCCATAACTCCTCTTTGGCTGTTACTCGATTATAAAGGATTTCGTTCCAAATTATGACGCTTCTTACATCAGTATTAGGAGGATTTCCATTTTAATTTTATCTATTTACACAAAATTTAAACCTTTAGTGAGCCACGGAAACCCCTTGCACCATAGTAGGAATCTGCGCCATTGTGGTACATAAAGACAGTGTCATAACGTCGATCACAAAAGATAGCTCCGCCAAGTTTTCTAATATTCGCAGGTGTTTGCACCCAGCTAGAAGTTTTCATATCGAAATTTCCAAGTTTCTGTAACTCCCTATATTCTTCCTCAGTCAAAAGTTCTATCCCCATGGCATTTGCCATCTCAATAGCGTTATTTTCGGGTTTGTATTTTTTCCTTGCCTTCAGGGCTTCAAGGTCGTAACAAACACTTCTGCGACCTTTAGGACTTTCTACTGCACAATCAAAAAAGATATATGCATCCTTACTTTTATCATACCCAACAACATCGACTTCACCGCCAGTTGCTTCCATTTCATTGAGCGACCAGAGCTTTTCAATATTAGCATTCAGCTTCGCATGAATTTTCTCCCATTCAAGATCTTTATGACGATCCATATTTTTCTCAAACCGATCTTTCAGTATGCTCAGTATTTCTTCACGTTGTTCTAGTGACAATTCCTTTTTATTGCTCTTTGTCATGTTAGTGACCCACCTTATTAATTTCATTTAAGATAATTCAATTTACAATAATTTGCGAACGTGCTTGCACTGTTCACAATACGTTAGCAAGTATTAATTCTTGTTTCTAAAAAAGTACATCGTTAAAGGGCCAAACACAAGGAGTAAGCCAATTGAAATATACAATACCATCATGATATCGCTTATTCCAACCGTACCATGAATTAAGCTCCGTACGGCATCAACGACAAAGGTGATTGGGTTAATTGCAACGAATTTCTGTAGCCAATTAGGCATAGTCGTTGGATCTACAAATACACTACTTAAAAAAGTTAATGGAAATAAGATCATCATACTCATTGCCATCAGTGCTTTTTCAGTACGTACGACAATCCCGAGCATCGTCCAAATCCAAGAAATACTGAATGCGAAGAAAAGCAGCAACAAAACGCCCAAGACAACGCCGATAAACCCAGCCTCCGGTCTAAAACCTAAAATATATCCAAGGGTGATCATAATCGTGGATGCAATTAAATAGCGAACAGCATCAACGGCTAGTGCACCTACTAATACGGCTGGTCTCCAGATCGGTAAGGAACGAAAGCGATCAAAAACGCCTTTCTCAATATCTTTATTTAAGTCCAATCCAGTGTACATTGTAATCATCGACACAGTCATAACAAGAATTCCAGGTAGGACAAAGTCTAAATAGTCACCAGTAGAACCTGAAATCGCCCCACCGAATAAATAGGTAAACATTAGTAGAAAAATGACAGGAAATACCGTCACATCAAATAGTTGTTCAGGTACGTAGCGAATCCGTAATAACGCCCGCCAAGCAAAAGTAATCGAAGCGCTAATCGCACTCGGTTTTTTTGGGCGTGTTATTCTGGTTATTCCTTCTTCAAAAGATTTTGGATCATGTTTGACCATTTGCTTCGTCCCCTCCTTCGCTCTCTGGTAATTTTCCAGTTAAAGTGAGGAAAACTTCATCCAAACTAGGTTGACTCATTGAGAATTCCTTAATTTGAATAGCAGCATTTGCCAATTCCCCTATCGCTTTTGCAGCTTTTGCGTGTTCATTTATAGGAACGGTTAAAGATATTTCTCTCAAGTTTGCTTCTGGGGATTGATTAAGCTCTTCTTCAAAGATCTTTTTAGCTTTTTCTAATTCTTCAACATTGTCAAAGTGTACCGTTAAGCTTCCAGCACCAATAGAAGCTTTTAATTCTTTACTCGTTCCTTCTGCAATTAATTTACCTTGATCAATTACACCAATTAAATCAGCCAATTGATCCGCTTCTTCTAAATATTGTGTTGTCAAAAAAACAGTCGTACCGTTTTTTACTAAAGCACGAATAATATCCCACACTTGATTACGACTTCTAGGATCAAGTCCAGTTGTTGGTTCATCTAAGAAAAGCAGGTCTGGTGATGTAACAATACTTGCAGCAATATCAATTCGACGACGCATTCCCCCAGAATATTTCTTGACCTGACGTTTACTAGCATCCTCCAATTTAAAAGCCTTTAATAAGTCATCCGCTCGTTTTTTAGCCTCTTTACTCGTAAAACCTACTAAACGACCGATAAAAATTAAGTTCTCTCTCCCCGACAACTCCTCATCAACAGAAGCAAATTGGCCAGTCAAGCTGATTGATTGTCTAACAGAATCCGATTCCTGATTGAGGTCAAAGCCCATCACTTTAGCTTTCCCTTCATTAGGTTTCAATAATGTTGCAAGCATGCGAATCATGGTCGTTTTTCCAGCACCATTTGGTCCAAGAAAACCATAAACAATTCCCTTTGGCACTTTTAAACTAACTCTGTCCACCGCACGATCTTTCCCAAATATTTTCGTGAGATTAGTTGCTTCCACCGCATATTTATTTATGTTCTTATTCATCAGCTAGCCCCCTTTTATTTTCACTAATCTAGAGATATGTTTATTCCATTCCTGGTTAAAAGATGATCTATGTTTAAGATGGTAAATTTCCCTTCACTTAATTGCATTTAACAATATCATATCAAAGAATACTGTTCCATCCCAGCTGATATCAAACACTTTACACAAATCATATTTGCTTTCTAACCAATATCCTGTAATGAACAAAGTGAGGACTTTGGGGTTAAGATAGAACTCAGGAACAAGTACAATGATTTACATATCGAAATAGTTCGATATATAATACGCCTATGAAACAAATAGAATTATTTAAAGTATTGTCAAATGAAACACGGCTTAACATTTTACAGTGGTTGAAGGAGCCGGAGAAGCATTTCCCAAAACAACAGGCTCATCTTCCAAAGGAGGTATGTATTGAGGGTGGCGTTTGTGTCGGTGATATTCAAGAAAAAGCAAAAGCTTCTCAATCTAAGATTTCACGCTACTTGAATATGATGCGGAAAACTGGGCATCTCGAATCTGTTCGCCATGGCCAATAGACATATTATAGACGAAACGAAGAAACTATGTTCTGAAATAAAGAGCCATTGATGTTTGTAACATCAATGGCTCTTTATATTTCTATTGTAAATAAATGTATAATCACTAAATTAAAATTATTTAAAAGAGTAACTTTAATCTCTAAAAAAAGGAATACACAAAGGAATACACAACTGTTACATAAACTTCTATTTAGAAACTAATCGAACTCTGGATAAAGCTAAATCCTTCACCATATATCACTCACTTCAACAATTGGTTCCGTTCTTCCATTTGTGGTGGTTCTTCCATCCAACCATTTTTAATCATAATTTTTCCACCTTTATGAGCATATTCAAATATATCTTTCATAAAAATAGTCATTTTAGCTGGTAAATCATTTCGTAAACTAAAAGCAGTACCTATTGAACCACTTCCCATAGAAAAGCTGCAAAAAAGACTTGTGCAATACATCATCAACTTATCGGAAAATGGTGCTATTCTTGAACGGGTGGCATTACCACCTGCAGTTTGAGGAGATTGTACACCGCTTTGCAGTAAGACTTCACTTAATTCCTTTACCATACTTTTAGCAAGTTCAGCACCATCATTAAAGTAGTTTTTAACTTCTACATTATTTGCACATTGAGCAAAACCTGTAATCATTTGAAGCCCAGTGATATTTGCTTCAATCGAATGATGAATTTGTGCAACTTCGACTGTATTTAATGAACGTTTGCCGCTATTTGGATTAACTAAGAATCCACTCAAGTAGTGCTTATCTTTAACAAATTCAACTGATTTTGGCATTGTAACATGAGGAGATTTAACAAGTAAGCCTTTTTCAAGCAAATATTGTGTACAAAGGTTGTAATACTTTTGGGTAATGGCAGTTAGATCTATTAATATCAGTACAATATCTTCCCGATAAGACATAGTTATATTTAATGAGTGAAGCCCCATACTAATTTCTTGTAATAGGCGAACAAACATGATGTCAAAACCATTATCATATAATTTCGGTACCTCTTTGTTAACATCTTGAGCAGTGTACCCAATTGGTATTACAGCCCCTTCATTTCGTAACGTTTCTGTTAAGATACCAACATATTTGTCAATCTCTTCATATAGATTATTCATAATGTCCTTGGCTTTTTCATCATCGGCTTTCTCTATAAAATATTCTAACATACGTAATATCATTGTTTTTTCCTGATATGTAAGCCATAATACACCTAATTCAGATGACGTAATTGCTGATTTTTCTGGCATATAATCTCCTCCTAAGATATTTTGTCTTAGGTTTAGCATAGGGTTATATATTTATTCAATATTTTACTCATTCTTTTTCAACAACGGTAAAAAATATTCTGTAGCATACTTAGCTTGTTTTTCTTCAACTATAATGAACTTCACAAAGGTAAAATAATAGCGTATACTGTACTTAAAGGGGCAATAAACGATGAAACCAACAATTGAAAATATAGAACAAGAAATACAAAAAAACAGTGAACATTATTCTGATGATAAATTTTGGGGGAAGTTAGCGAAGTTTGCTAAGAAGGCTGGTTCTTCTGTCGTTTATGCTGTATTACTGTTGTATTATACGCTTCAGAAACCGGAAGTACCTACCAAAGTAAAAGCTGTCATTATTGGTGCTTTAGGTTACTTTATTTTACCCTTAGACTTAATTCCAGACTTTTTTACCGGCGTTGGTTACACAGATGATCTTGGTGCACTCGGATTTGCTTTATTCCAAGTAGCTATGTATATCGACGACCCAATTAAGTTAAAAGCAAAAGACAAGCTAAAAGAATGGTTTGGAGACAAAGTGGACACGTCCGCAATTGATTTAAAAATTAATTAAGACACACTCTGACCCACATATAATACAAAGGGGACAAGGTTTTATTTCTTCTTGTCCCCTTCTTCTTTTTCCACCTATTCGATCACTTCATATAACGGTCAGCCATCAAATTATGAAGCATTTCGACTTCCTGTAACAATTCCGCTCCAACATTCGTTTCTTTTACCTTTTTTCGCTCTAATTCTTTATCTACTAATCTTTTAACGGATAACACATCTGCACCATTTGCTAGTACTTCTTCTTTTGAGTTAAATTTCTTGTGGGCAACAAGTTGCATCCCATACGAATTATATAATAACGTGTATCCTGCTATTCCTGTTTTTGATTGATATGCTTTGGAGAAGCCTCCGTCAATTACAATCAGTTTGCCATTTGCCTTAACAGGATTTTCACCGTCAATTTCTTTTACTGGTGTATGCCCGTTTACAATATGGCCATGGTCTGGATTAAGTCCAAATTCCGCTAAAATTTTTCGACATGTATCCTCGTTCTCACGTAAATGGTAGTAAACGTTCTTCCTCTCTTTGTGCGTTACCTCATCCGTGATGAAATACCGCTCAAAGGTTGTCATTTCTTTTTTTCCGAAGAGGGATGAATGTTCACCTGTCCATAAATACCAGACCATATCCGTTGCCAAATCGTCTGTCTTTTCAGGATGAGCAAACGCATCACGTAGGTAATATTCAAAAATATCAAACAGTTCACGACCAGCGTAGGTCTTATCTTCAATAACCATTTCCTCCATATTTCCTTCTTCATCTAATGGAATACAGCCATGAATTAATAAATTTCCATTATATTTTAAATAGAGACTACCTTTCTTCATCAAGAAGCGCATATGGCGGGCAAACTTTTCTGACTTCTGAACAGAAAATAATAAGCGGTTCATCACTTCTTCTTCTTCTGCTAACAATTGATCCGGTTTATCTGGATTAACTGTTGAAAAACAGCTATTTTCCAGTGGATAAGTCTCTCCTTGAATTGTTATTTCGTCCTTATCATAATCTACTTTCTCAAGCAACAGTCTTTCTGACATGTCAAAGTAGGCACGTCTCTTGATGATCGGACTCTCCAGTTTGAACTGAATTATTGTAATCGCTTGATGTATCTTGGTTATTTGTAATTGTTCATGATCCGATAGTTTATCCCCAGCATCTACTTTTGGTCTAAAGGCTGGATTATCCTGATAATATTTCTCCGCAAGATTGAGTAGCGGTCTAAGATTTATCCCATAGACATCTTCAATAATCGCTAAATTGTTATACCGCGCACTAATACGAATAATATTAGCAAGACAAACCTTCGATCCAGCGAAAGCGCCTAACCATAGTACGTCATGATTCCCCCACTGAATATCGACAGAATGATAGTTAACTAGTGTATCCATCACTTTATCTGGTTCTGGTCCACGATCATAAATATCCCCGACTACATGTAAATGATCAACAACGAGTTCTTGTGTCGTATAACTAAGACCAATAATTAGTTTATCAGCCTGACCAAGGGAGATAATTTGTTGAATAATTTTTGTATAGTACTCTTTCTTGTTGATGAATTCATCTGTCTTATACAAGAGTTCTTCTATGATATAAACAAACTGTTTAGGCAATGCTTTTCGTAACTTCGAACGTGTATATTTAGAAGACGCATAAGCAATAAGTTCCATCATATCCTCAATTATTTCTCGATACCATCTATGTAATGCTTCATCGTTGTCAAAGTTATTCTTGATTAACTGTAATTTCTCTACTGGATAGTAAACTAATGCAGCAAACTCATTGATTTCTTTTTCAGATAATTGATCGGTAAATAGATCTTTTATCTTCTCTTTGACCCTGCCTGAACCATTTCGTAATACGTGTTGAAAGGCTTGGTATTCCCCGTGCAAATCACTCACAAAATGCTCTGTCCCTTTTGGAAGATTAAGAATAGCTTCCAGATTAATAATTTCGGTTACCACTTTTTCTTCGCTATCATAACTTTGAGCAAGTAAATCCAGAAATTTTTTATTCATATTTGCATCTCCTTTCAAATTGCATTATTATTTTTCCAGCATTCTCTCACACTAATTTCTCTTCCAGGATTTTTAAAAATCTGCTTCCATTTTTGTTACTATTACAGCATAGCATAAACTATCAGAATTTTTAATCAAACGTTTAGTTTCCTAGGTATTCTAATTTTTTCCTTTATCTTTAAAAATTCATCTTGACAAGTATCGCAAACAATAGTATTCTCAAAATTAAGATATTTACAAACAAATAAATCTTATCCAGAGAAGTGGAGGGACTGGCCCTTTGAAGCTTCAGCAGCAGACTAACAAGTACTGTGCTAAATCCAGAAGCGTATTGCTGAAGATAAGAGGAGAAATCGTTAATTCAAACCTCTTCTTTTCACAAGAAGGGGTTTTTACTTTTTATTTAACGTTCTTCCTAAGGAATGTCGCGTATGGATCAAGTTTGTTTGTCATCTTAAAACAATTCGGAAGAGGGGAATTAAAATGACAAAAACAGCAACAAAAGCACCATTTAGAGCAGACCATGTAGGAAGTTTACTAAGACCGGAGAGTATTCATCAAGCACGTAAGCAACTTGCTGAGGGAACAATTAGTCAAGCAGATTTACACGAAATAGAAAACAAGGAAATCAAACGTATTGTTGATAAGCAGATCGAAGTTGGACTAGAAGCTGTAACAGATGGTGAATTCCGACGTAGATTCTGGCACACAGACTTCTTGGAGCACTTAATAGGTGTCGAAGGTTATGTTCCTGACCAAGGTTTCCAATTTAAAGGTGAAGAAACAGAACGCTATGACGTACGTGTAGTTGGAAAAGTTGCATTTAATCCCAACCACCCACATATCGAGGAATTCAAAATTTTTAATGAGATTGTTGGTGGACGTGCAGTTGCTAAATTAACAATTCCAAGTCCAAATCAATTATTCAATGCCGGAATTCTAAATGAAAGTATTTATCCTAATATCGACGACTACGCAGCAGACGTAATTGCAGCCTACCGTGATGCAATCAATGCCTTTTACGATGCAGGAGTTCGTTACTTACAGTTAGATGATGTTTACATTGCAGGACTTTCTTCACCAGATATCCCATTTAATGAAGGAATCCATTCAAGAGAAAAATTAATTGACTTGGCTCTACACGTAGTTAACAGTGTATTAGAAGGAAAACCAGAAGATTTAGTAGTTACAACGCATTTATGCCGTGGAAATTACCGTTCAAAATGGGCTTTCACCGGAAGTTATGATCTGATTGCTCCTAAGCTTTTAGCTAATGAAGCGGTAGATGGCTTCTTCTTAGAGTATGACGATGAGCGTTCTGGTAGTTTTGCACCATTAGAAAATGTTCCAAACGATAGACCACGTGTCGTTTTAGGCGTCTTCACATCTAAAACTGGTGAACTAGAAGATAAAGAAGTAATAAAAGCTAGAGTAGCAGAAGCTTCTAAATACGTACCACTTGATCAATTATGTATCAGTCCACAATGTGGCTTTGCTTCGACACACCATGGTAATCTTTTAACAGAAGAAGAGCAATGGAACAAGTTGAAGCATATTGTAGATGTATCGAAGGATATTTGGAAATAAGCTAGTAGAGCGTCCCAAGTGGGCGCTCTTTTTATATAGACTGGCATATCAAACAGCGAGCATCTCCTTTTCAAAAATACTTGACGACTCGATTGTTTTTAATTCACTATGTAGATAGGATCTTATAACAATAGTTTTAACTTGGGGGTGATTCTATGATAAACATATTTGTTTTATTTGTTACTTTTGTTTTATATATTGGGATTCCTTTAGCAATAATCTTCCTTTTGAAATGGATTTATCAAATGAAAAAGAATAGTGATCTACAAATTGAGCATAACAAAGAAATTATTCAATTATTAGAAAGACTGGATAGGTGAGAAATTTCTGTTTTTTCAGCAAATGCCTTTTAATCGAAATAAAAAAAGGATAGCAATTGCTATCCAAGAGTCTTACGGACGATTCAATTAGGATAAAAGATTATTGATTTGACTTGTAAGTTGATTAAATTTTTCATCAAGTTCTTGATATTCACTATCTTTTTGCGTCATGAAACTGAGCCTCCCTAACACTTCTTGTCTTTCCGTTTCGAGTGTTAGACGCAATTTATCTGGCTCACTTTCTTGACGATTGCTTGCTTCTTTCGATTGTTTCACAATACTTTCGTTTGAAAAAAGAAGTTTCTCGTTTGTTGTTTTATCGAGAAAATACGAATCATGTGATACAACGAGTAGTGTACCATCGTAATCTGCTAATGTATTTTCAAGTTGTTCACGTGATGGTAAATCAAGATGGTTGGTTGGCTCATCGAGAATTAGTACGTTTTTTTCCTCTAGTATATAGACCATTAATTTGCACTTCACACGTTCGCCCATACTCATATGAAGGATTGGTTCTCGCCATTGGGAAGCAGTAAAGCCTAAATGCTGCATTAAATTCTGTACTTTTCCTCTTGCTTCGAACGTTTCTTTAAAAAATAGCTGTTCTGGCGTATTTTCAAGTGGTAGGTCAAAGACTTCTTGTGTTAAATAACCAATCGTCGCAGCAGGTGAAAGCCATACCTCGCCCTCAGACAGCTCGTCACCAACCAGTATTTTTAAAAAGGTTGTCTTGCCACTACCATTCGGACCAATTAATCCAACTTTCTCCCCGTGCTTAATTGTGAAATTTACATTCTTAAATAGCGTTCGATCGCTAAATCTCTTTGTTAAACCTTTCACTTCTAAAAATCGTTTCCCAACCTTTGTGTTCGCTCTAATTGAAAACTGCACATCGTATTCTGGCTTCACCTGCTCTACTTTTGCTTTTTCGAGTTCTTTATCCAAACGCTTTTGTTTTGATTTTATTTGTTTATCCATACGCTTTGCTTTGACACGATAATGTTCTTTATAGCCTTCTTTTTTTGTCGATTGAGCATGTGCTTTACTCGACCAAGAAGTGAGCTCTTTCATTTGGTTTTCAATTCGTTCCACATTTTTCTGTTGTTTCGCATATTCATGTTGCTGGGTCAGGCGTTTCTGTTCACGAAATGCCATATAACTCGAATAATTGCCTTTATGCTCGATAAATTCACTATCTTCAATAGACCATATCTTTGTTGTGACAGCATCTAAAAAATAACGATCATGCGATACAACTATAATTGCACCTTTGTGTCTATTGATTTCCTCTATTAACAAAGCCGTACTCTCCGTATCAAGGTGGTTCGTCGGTTCATCAAATAATAAAAGGTCAGCCTCTTTTGCAAATCCATGTGCAAGTCGTGCTTTTAACTTTTCTCCACCACTTAATCTAGCAAAAGCATGATCTGGTACGTGCCATTTGTGAAGTAAGCTACTTTCACGTGTTGTCACTTCTTTTGGAGCGTGTGACTCGGTTTCTTGTTCGACAAAAACGGTTGTGAGGTTCTTTTCTATCGATTCTACGCTTCCTTTTGTCGGTAACAACGCTCCCGTAATTAGTTGTAATAAGGTTGACTTCCCTGCACCATTTTTTCCAATAACACCGACAACATCAGCTTTTTGGACACTAACATTTATATCTTCAAAAATCGTCTGATCAACTATTTCATAATGAACCTGTTGCAATTTCACTAATTCTTTCATACAAAATCCCCTCTCTCGATAGGGAGAACAAAAAAACTCCCAATTTATTTGGAAGGATTAGTCATAGCAATACATTCTCTGAATAAGCTATTGATCCGTTTTTAGAAAATGGCAGACTAATCCTATTTCATGTGATTTGAAATATAAAATTTCAAACTTCAAAAATAAGATTAGATTTTCATTGGTCAGCCATCGTCCCTTCTTTTTTATTATAGCCAGTATAACATAACTAGGTTAGCTAAAGAAATTGATTCGTAAATGGATCTATTTTTTTCACCATGATAAACAACTTCTTTTACAAATCAGTTATTCTGACAATTTCACCTATATTATAGCCCATCCAACCCCCAATTAAAGGGAGACCATTGATAAAGTCAAATCTTAGATAGTTAACATCCAAAACAAATAATAATACTGTAACACCCACACTACAAATACTAATTATGACAGCTTCTATTATTTTTCTTCGCTTCCATCGCTTCTTCCCTAAACGGTATTCATCAAATTTCTGTACACGCCTGCTAATCTTTGTACCGAATGTCTTTCCTGTTTTTAGAGTATAGAGATTAGTCGTTAAATGGATCCAGAGAAGTATGCAAACTAGACCAATAACAACAACAGTATCTATGTTCATTAGAAGATAAATAAGCAGACCATAAGATAAAAGCATAAAAAGATTACCCTGGACTAATTGAATTTTTTTCAAACGCTTAACCTCATGTATATCCCATTCTGATTCAACCATTCTATCCTTCCCTTCAGTTTATTAGCTTACTTTAATTTTTTCTGCTGGGTTTAAGAACAATTACTCACAATAAAATTGTAACATAACCTTAAAATGATTCTTGAAATATTACAAAAAAATCCATAAAGGAACTTGTCCTATGTAGATTTTATTATTAGTAATTACTTATATTTTGAGTAGGTGTTTGAATAATTACTGGGTTTTTAGCAGGATCTAACCATTTCATAATTTTTACAACATTTGCTTCCGATGTAGCGGTACAACCTAGTGTATAGCTATTTCCGATATGGAAGAAAATAGCACTACCTTTACCAGGCGTACGTTGTGTGTTGTAGTTAATCACAAAACCATTCGCATAAGCCCCTATTTTCATATTCTCCGCTTTTTCTTCCGCTTTTGTAACAATATCGTATTCTATCACTTTCTTTTCAAAACTCGTAGATGTAAGAGATTTAGTATTATGATTAGTAGTTGCTTGAGCGGCATCTTCCGCAGAATTAAGCGATAAAGTAACTAATAAAATAATTGCTATTGCAGTTACAAGCGTTACTAACCCTAACAAATTCTTCTTCTTATTTTGGATTTTTTTCTCTCCTTCTTTTCCTTATTCATAAATAAACTACCTACTTAATATACTTTCACTTTACTGGTGCCCAAATCTTAGTAGGTAGAAGCTTCCTGATACAGGATGCTATTAGCTTGTTTAGAATGATTAGATTCTTATAAATCATCATGACTTCCTAATTATTGTATATCCTAATACTATACGCTAATTTCACAGCACTATTTTCCATAGTTAACAGTAATCTAATAGATTACTAGAAAACTGGAAAAATCTATCTAAGCAGTAAACCTCATGAAACTTTTTCCTTTATCAATCGTATATAATAGTAAGGTTCCTAAAGATAATCTCACTCGATAATTATTTGGAGGTGATTCAGTTGTTAATTCAAATCATTCAAATTATTATAATTATTTTAGTCGGTCTTATTGTTTTAGCAGGGTTCTTTTTTGTAATTAGATTCGGTAGCTATAGTGGTATAATCGGTGATGATAATCCATTTCTTCAAAAAGATTTAGCTAAACGAAGGAAAAAGTTTGGGAAAGATAACGAGGAAGAAAATGAAAGTGATGATGAAAAGTAAAAGGAGTGGTTTTATGAACCAAAATGATCAAGATCGAAAGCGTTTAGAAGAACTCAAAAAAAATCCAATGGGTAACTTTTCAGATTCTATTAACCGCTCAGCAACAGGTGATTTAGGTGGATTAGCACAAGGTGGTTGCCTCACTAAGCTTATTACTTTACTAGTCATTATTGGTGCTTTTCTTATATTGTCCCAATGTTCCTTTTAAATTTTAACAGGAGTTGTTACCTAATTATAATAAACCTTCTATAAAAAATTAACTGAAGAATTAATCTTCAGCCAATTTTTATGATTAAAGTTTAACTTGTGATACGTTTAGCGGATGGAGTGCTTCTGTTTGATCGATATGAATGAATGCATCATAACGCTTAGACATAAGCGATGGCACATAGTTTCCATATGCTTCATATGCCGGATTATAAACAACTCCAATGGCTCGATGACCAATTAACTCCTCAAATAACGCTCGATTTTGTTGATCAAAAAGCAATATTTTATTATATGGTCCTGCTTGATGCATTGCATCCTCCCAAGAACCAACCTCTGCTTCTGGTACAATCATTCGTTCCAAATTAACACCCCATTCATCAGCAGCCACAACAGTTCCACGATGCGTACCAAACCCTACAATATATACATCTTCCTTCTTATTTTGTTCTCGTAGGATCTGACCGACGTTAGTCATCCCCTCCGCTTGCATATCTGTTGCAGACGCATCACCGACATGGGTATTATGTTCCCAAACAATGACTTTTGCGTCTTTTCCGTAAAAGCTTCTAATTTCATTCAATGCATCAACCATATGTCTATCACGGATGTTCCATGACTCTGCATCATTTTGAACCATCATCCGATAATAATTTTCAGCATCCTTCGCAACCATTGCATTTACTCTAAGATTCAAGTCATTTTCTTCTTGATAGGAAAGATTTTTTTGTTGCATGCGAATAGCGGTTAACAGTTTTGCGACCTCATCCACACACCCTTCAGAAAAGAACGAAGCAGAAATTGCATAATCGTTCTCTTTTTTATTAAACGGCTCAAAACATGCTATCGCCTTTTTTGCCAGTTCTATGTTCGCACCTTGTGGCTCGGTCATCTTTAAATAACGCATAATCTCTTCCAATGACTCCCACAAACTATATACATCAATTCCATAAAAACCGATCTTCTTCGTCTTTACCTGTTTATCATTATAGCCCTTCAACCATTCAGCTAACTGTTCCACTTCTTCATTTGCCCACATCCAAGTCGGCCACCGTTTAAAAGCGTTTAAAACATCGCGCGCAGTTTGTTCCTTCGAGTCACTTTTTATATACTTATTTACTTGCTGGCAAGACGGTCAATCTCCCTCCACCGTGATCGCATGAAAACCTTTTTCTTCAATCAGTCGTTTAGATAACGCAGCTCTAACTTTATAAAATTCAGACGTTCCATGACTTGATTCGCCTAGTAAAACGATTTTAGCATCACCAATTTTAGTCATTAATGGCGTTAGGTCAGCTTCCGTTTCAAAGGGTAACGCGTGTGTTTGGATAGATTGGATCAGATTATTCTGCATAGAAGTACTCCTTCGTTATTGTTTATATTCTGCTTGATAAGAATTTTCCCCAGCATGGACTGCTACTAATGTATCTGCATACCCGACAAGTCGATTAACCACTTCATCAGAAAGTCCATACACAAGATAATGAAGTTTTGTCTCAAACAGGGTAGGATCATCAAAAATGATCGTTGTGTTAATAAACACATCTCTATTTCCATATAAGCTATAATGTATTATCACTTTGCCAACAGCGCCACCGGTTTTGGGATCCTCATAGCTAGGTATGAAAACGTACCACTCTTCGGCTGAAGCTGACCTGAAATTCTTCGTTATAACAAGACCATCTATTTCTTTATCCAATTCCTCTTGCTGTTCCTTCGTAATCGTATCTAAGATTTTATTATCCACAATCAGACCCCTTTTAATATACTTTCCCCTATTGAAAAACATTTATGAGAATTCGATAGCAAATATTAGACAAAAAAATAAGCAACCAAATTTTGATGCTAATTTGACTGCTCTACGACAATACACCTAACAAATTCAGAATGAGTTCTCGTCCTAAATATACGTATTAATCTCATATTTGTCCTTGATTATAATCAATTTTTGATTATAAGAAACTAATATCACTGCTATTTTTTGTTTACCTTCTTTTTCAAAGTGGTAAGTCCAAACAAACATCTTCCATAACATTTTTACTGTTGGTTTATAATTTGCTTTTTCAACACCGACTTTTTGCAAATAAAATCGCTTTATAATCTGGTAAATTCGTTTATAAACAGCAATATCTAAATAAATGATCAAGTCTGCTTGTTGTAGACTTGATGATACCCATTCATAATGGGCCCCTTCGATAATCCAACTATTTAAATTAACTATCTCTTTTAAATAGTTATCTCTGTCTTGTTCACTTCTTCTTATATCCGAAGGTTCCGCCCTTTTCCAGACAACATTATCTAATTCATAATGTGGTATAGCAAGCTTATCAGACAGCATTCGCGCTAATGTAGTCTTTCCACTTCCAACTGAACCTATAATATGTACTTTTTTAGTAATACCCTTTTCCACAAGAACCACCATCACATTTGTATGTATTCGTGTAACATTAACTTCTCAATCGCTTTACTCATTAATAGTACTATGATTTGGTAATTACCTACAAATCTCAAATCGCTTAAAATTAAAATAAGGAGCAATAAAAGGTCATTAAGACTACTTTTATTGCTCCTTATTTTTATCGATTGTATTTCTAATCTTTTCTATAGTTCTTTTCTTTTGGCTCTTGATGTAATTTCTTGATCGCATCTTGTGTTTGTAAAGTGGAAGATCCCAAATTATTATTTAATGCAGCTTCTTCATTTAGTTTTTCTTCTTTAGCCATATTCTTGTTCCTCCAATTTTCAATCCGTTAATCATTAGACATTGTAATGATAATTGTGTTCCCTTAACGTAGTTCCAATTTGTTCCGCAGTAATTTTTTCTTCATTAAATTGAACCTTTACTTCTCCATCTGAAGTATCTATTAGAACTCTTTCCATGCCATCCATTTGTGTTAAAATACTTTCGATTTCTTGTATCGGCTTACCATCAACTGCTTCCTTTACAAAAATTGTTACTTCTGCCATTAAAACTTCCCCTTTTTATTGTTTATATTAGCTTATCCAATAAGTAGAAAATGATGCTGTTATTATAGAAACAAATTTAATTGGTTGGTTAGCTTTAGCTATTCAGTAGATGGTTGATCTTGTTGATCCCGTTCACGGGATTCATTATCAGTGTCTGCTGTCTCCTCTTCAGTTGTTTCGCTACTCGTCTCATTTTCGTTCGACGACTGTTGCTCTTCTGTCTCATCACTAGTTTCTTCACCAGTACCAGTGGATTCCTCTTCGGTCTCTTCAGTTGACTCTTCCTCTTCATTAGAACTATTAGAACCATCATCTGTTTCCGTCGATTCTTCTCCCTCTGTATCACTACTGGGTTCTGTTTCTTCGGTTGTTTCTTCGGTCGTCTCTTCCTCTTCATTGGAGCTATTAGATTCTTCTGTTTCCGTGGATTCCTCTTCATCTGTTTCACTGCTAGCTTCCGTTTCTTCGGTCGCTTCTTCCTCTTCATTCGAGTTAGTAGATTCTTCCTCTGTTTCTGTGGATTCCTCATCCTCAGTTTCACTAGTATCTTCCGTTTCTTCTTCTTCGGAATCACTAGCTGAGTTAGAATCAGACTCAGTTGAGTCCCCATCATCATCTTCTTCATTTGTAGAGTTTGATGGTGGTGACAAGTCGGGAACAAACTGATCCGACACCTCAGATGGTTCATGACCTTCAAGGAATAGTTCCGCTGATATTTGATCCACAGGCGTGTATGCACTAGCACGTTCCACTGGATCTGATCCTTTTTCCACTTCAATTTCTAGTATATTATCAGGACGTTCGAAATTAGCAATGTCCTCCCCAGAAATTTCACTCATTAAGCTACTGAACAGCTTCTGTGCAGTTTTTCTTTCAGTTTGTGATAAAGGGTTTGATCGATCTTTATAACCTGTCCAGATAGCTGCAGTATATTGCGTTGTGTAGCCAGCAAACCACGAGTCAGGAGCACCACCAGAATCAATGTTATTAGCCTGCTTAAAATCATCTGTATAGTTAGTAGTACCAGTTTTTCCGGCAATTTCTAGTCCTGAAACTGCCGCAGTAGTTCCTGTTCCTTGTGGATTTTCAATTACTTCTTTTAACATATCCGTAATCATATAAGCCGTTGATGCTTTCATCGCGGCATTCGTTTCATAGGAAAATTCCTCTACTGAGCCGTCTCTTCGTTCAACTTTAGTAATAGCATAAGGTTCATTATATACACCTTTATTTCCAAACGCTGCATAAGCACCAGCAATTTCCGTCGGGTTTGTTCCTGAACCGCCTCCGATTGCTGAACTCTCATACACTTCTTCCTCATCATAATTAAAACCAAGTCCATTTATAAATTCAACAGCATTTTCATGTCCGACTTCATTAAATACTTTAATGGCAGGAATGTTCCGTGAATCCCAGAGCGCCTCACGTATAGAGATTTCACCCTTAAATTCACCGTCCCAGTTTTCTGGCTCTCCACCGTCTTCATATTCAAATGCTTCGTCTTCTATAATATGCGCAGTTGACCATTGTTTATTTTCAATAGCAGGAGCGTAATCTAATAATGGTTTAATTACAGATCCGGGTTGCCTGCTAATATCTGTTGCAAAGTTGAAACCTCTCTGCACCTCTGACCCATAGTTTCTACCGCCACCAATTGCACGAATAGCACCAGATTGTGTATCTAATAAGGTAACACCCGCTTGAAAAGGTTCGCCATTTTTATCAGCAGGAAAATCGATCATATCATCTGAATTCAGAATTTCTTCCAAGTTACTCTGTGCATCTGGATCTAGGGTTGTATGAATAGTAAGTCCGTCTTCAAAAATATTATAATTTCCCATTTCATCTAGTTGCTCAACCACATAATCAATAAATGCTTTGTCGCCTTGGTTGTTTGTTAATTGCGCGCGTTCTTCCTGATCACGCTCTACAACATCGTCTGTGATTGCTACTTGTTGTGCTTGCTCCATTTCCTCAACTGTTATTTGATCATGATAGTTCATTAAATAAAGTACCGTATTACGTCTTTCTGTTGCTTTTTCAGGATAATCATATGGATTATAATTATTAGGACTTTGTGGTATCCCAGCTAACAATGCAGACTCTGAAAGTGACAATTCGTCAATACTTTTATCAAAGTAATAGTTAGCCGCTGTCTCTATTCCATAAATACTGTCTGAATAATACGTTTTATTAAGATACATTTCCAAAATCTCGGTTTTACTGTAGTCCTGTTCGAACTTAAACGCTAGCCATGCTTCTTGAGCTTTACGTTCCAAAGATTTCTCAGATGTTAGAAATGACTGCTTAATAACTTGCTGTGTTATGGTGCTTGCTCCTTCAGAACCAAATCCTTCTGTAATGTTAGCAAATACAGCTTTACCTAATCGGATTGGATCTACGCCATAGTGATCATAAAATCTAATATCCTCTGTAGCAAGTACTGCTTCTTCGACTATTAGTGGAATATCTTCATAATCTATTAGTTCACGGTTTTCTGTGCCAAGCCTCGTGATAACATCTCCATTTTTATCCAGCACTTCTGATGCAATTGGATCGATTAAGTCTTCTTTATTAAGTGTAGGTGCTTGACTCGCATAATATGCGAATAAACTCCCCCCAGTTAGTATGGCAGCAATCATTAGCAATATTAAAGTAACTAATATTTTAAAAAGTAGTGATTTCTTCTTTTTTGATTGATTATTTTGTCGTTTTTTCTTTTTTTCTGTTCGTGAATTTTTATGCGTCAAGTATTTTCTGTCTCCTTCGCTTATTTAGCAGTTTAATTTATTATCTTTTTCCATAATAACTAGTGTTTATTGAAGAGTCTTTTATGTTTACCCGAGATTCACTGTCCTTTAACATTTTTAACGAATAATTTAAATTAAATCAGTAGCTAAATATTGGATTCAAGACTTAGAACCATCTAAGCATAAAAAAGAAGCACTTTTACCTCAGATGAGATAAAAGTGCTTCTTTTATTTAGCTTAGCGACGTCCTACTCTCGCAGGGGCAAAGCCCCAACTACCATGAGCGCTGAAGAGCTTAACTGCTGTGTTCGGCATGGGAACAGGTGTGACCTCTTCGCTATTGTCACTAAACCATTTTGAAG
>NZ_QJSK01000021.1:0-45329 GCF_003426095.1 Paraliobacillus sp. X-1268 | reverse complement strand
TCTATCAAAATGTCTACAGGCATGGAAGGAAAGATCATCGCTATAAGCATAAGAGTCCTTTTGATATTCTAAATCTTGCGTATGAAAGAACCGTTAAAGCAGCATAGAACAACTGTATAAAATTTCCGCAATAAAGCAGGAAACGCTTCTTATTTACCTTGTTGTAAAATAATTCAATATTTAGTAAAAAGTTGTTTGGACACTGTTTTGTTTTTCTATATTTTATCCTTAGCTTGACGGCTATGAGCCGTGCCCACGGAAAGCGGAGTATACTTCCAAGGCGGTATGTTACGTCGCAGTTTCTATCACTTGCGATGTTACAGGGTAATGCGGCTTACTAATAAACAATAAAAAAGAGCCTTCGGTTAAGGAAGGCTCAAAAGTTAATGTGTTTGTTGTGAAAAATATTGATATGCTTCCATTGTTAGAGTAACGCCTTGTGCAAATGCGGCGCCTCCACCTAATGCAGCACTTACACCGATAGTTTCGGTAATTTCTTCTTCAGAAGCACCATGCTCAATGGCACCTTTCGTATGGTAGATAATACAATATTCGTCTTGAGCATAAATACTGATTCCAAGTGCAATAAGTTGTTTTTCTTTTTCTGCAATAGAACCACCTTCAAAACAAGCATCTGTAAAATCCATATAATGTTGGGTGATCTTAGGTAAATGCTCTTTTAAATGACTTGTTCCTTCTTTGTAGTCAAAAATAGCTTGATCAAAAAAATTTTCAAAGGTTTCTTGTTGAGGTTCTTCCATTTCATCCCGCCTTTTATTTTCAATAATAGTTAGAGTTTACAATTAGAAAAAGATTATACGTAGAATCTGTTTTCAGTTTAAAAAAGCATGTAAAGGGTAACTAATTACTATAGATGAGCTTTATATTTAAGGAGATGATAAGAATATGGAACAAAATAAAGATGTAGAAATAGAGAAGAGAGAGAGAAGAAATCTGATTCGAGTAAGGTAGGTGTAGCGTTAATAAAATATACTACCTATCTAATTATATTTTTTGGTATTATATGGTTTTTAATTACTTATGTATTTGGACAACTTTTATAAGGAAACGGAAGCGCCATAGTGAGCCTGCTATGGTGCTTTTTTAATTCCGATTCAAACCTTTAACAAAAATCTCACTTCAAAATTGACGGGATTGAAACGGTTTAAGCGGGATTAAGAGGAGATTAACAATCCAATTGATTTAACTAATAAGCCGTGATGGAGAGTGAAAATCCGCACTAATTGGAGTTTCAGTTTGTTTAATATACTGTGTTTTTGAGTATCAAATAGATTGATGTATGTTATTATTATTATGTTATAGGAACAGCTTAAGGCGTATTGTTGTTGGGACAATAGCGCAAAATAAAGTCATCAAAAGATAAGTAAGGAGAATAACAATGAAGGAATTATTTCTAAGTTTAGTGGCAGGCATGATTATTGGTATCGTATTTAAGTTTTTACGGCTACCATTACCAGCTCCACCAGTTTTAGCAGGGGTTTTAGGAGTTGCGGGTGTATATTTTGGTGGAACTCTGGTAGATTGGATATATAAAACATTTTCAATGTGAAAGGATTGATAACATGGAAGAATTAGCTAATAAGATTGATCATACAATTTTGAAAGCTGATACGACGAAAGCGCAAGTATTACAAGTATGTGAAGAGGCAAAAGAACATGGTTTTTATTCTGTTTGTATAAATCCTACTTGGGTAGAGGAAACCAATCAAGCTTTAAGCGATTCAGACGTTAAAGTATGTACTGTTATTGGATTTCCTTTAGGAGCAACTACATCAGAAGTAAAGGCAATTGAAACTTCTGACGCAATCCGTAAAGGTGCTAATGAAATTGATATGGTTATTAATATTGGCAAGTTGAAGAGTGGCGATTATACGGTTGTAGAAACAGATATAAAAGCTGTTGTAGCTGCAGCAAAAGACAAAGCATTAGTAAAGGTTATTATTGAAACGTCCTTGTTAACAGATGAAGAAAAAGTAAAAGCATGTGAACTTGCAGTACAAGCTGGGGCTGATTATGTAAAAACTTCTACTGGCTTTTCGACTGGAGGAGCAACTGTCGAAGATATCGCGTTAATGCGTAAAACAGTAGGACCAAATATTGGTGTTAAAGCTTCTGGTGGGGTACGTGATCGTGAAACAGCGATAGCGTTGGTAAAAGCTGGTGCATCTAGACTGGGAGCAAGCTCTGGTATTGCGATTATAAAAGATGAATTAGGAACCAGTGATTATTAACTAAAAGTTGGAAATAGGATGTATATTCGCTTGTAAAGCGTATGTGCATCCTATTTTGTTAGATGTAACAACCGAAATTAAGATTCTAGAGAAACAAAGTCTCGTCAGCAAAAGAAAAACCTATTGCTTAATGAATTCTGATTTATAATGTAGCATATAAAAAACGTCTTTTGAGTATAATTCAAAAGACGTCATCATCCATAATAGTGACTTAGGAAACTGATTCGAATATTATTGGTGTTGGATCTGTATCCATGAATGGTTTATTATTGTTGCGTGTAGTTAATCTGTCAATCAAGGAAATGACTTTAAAAGTAATTAATATAACAGCTAAAAGAAGAAATAATAACATATTCAACTAGCCCCTTTCAAAACAAAAATGTTTAAATATAAATGAATTCCTCTATATAATACCAAATAATACGTATAAGTAAAGAAATATATTGAGATTCTTTTATATTCTTTTAATTACTTAACTATATGCTTGATTTCTCGTATTTATAAGTAACATAATCTAACAACTTCAAAAGGTAAAATCGAGCATAAATATTGCAATTTAAATTGAGTTATGCTATTTTATTTAGCAAAATACTTTTCTTTTGAATTAGGATTAGGAGGTAGAGAAAATGAGAAATGTCACTATAGAAAAGCTGTTTGTTCATCCAATTGTTCAAAAGTATGTCGGAAGATCCGGAATGGAACATGCCATCACAGTTGCCGAAAAAGCTGTTGATATAGCAGTTAAAAAGAATGTGAATCCAGATCTTGCAGCAAAAGCAGGTCTCTTACATGATATTGGTCATTATAAATGGTATCAAAATGGTGAATGGAACTTTGAACTTTATAAAGAAAATGATATTCATGCAATTAAAGGAGCAGAACGAGCACATAAGTTATTAGTAAGGTGTAACGAGAATTTGCAAGATGCAAAAGAAATTGCTTTGGCAATTTTACTGCACACAGATTCGTATTTACCAGATGGAGAATTGCATTTAAGGCCATTACAAAAAATCGTTGCAGAAGCGGATACTTCAGATGAAGAAACTGGTGGTGCACACCATTACCGAGAAATTGATTATGAAACCGCTCTTGATCGAGTTAAACGTTTAGACAGGAAAATAGACGATTTAATAAATATGACAGAAAATGCCGAACAACATAATTAATCCTTCAATCCCCTAAAATACCACTTACAATTAAGAAGAATAGTGCCAATAAACCTTTTGTCTGTTGCCTCTCATCGATTTCTTTATTTTTCTTTTAACAAGAAGAATAAAGAAAATTACATATCCTCTACATCAACTTGTAAGAGTGTAAAAAATCCCCTTTTAAAATACTAATATTACCTTTTGATAATTAAATTGTGATAAACTAAGGGAATAAATATAGAAAATTTTAGTGGACGCTCAATTTGGTTGCGAAGGTGTGATGGAGTGAAAGTAAAAAAACACATAAAAAAATTGGAACTATCTGAGCAAGAGTTCCGTCTTATATATGATCTATTCTATGACCGTGTGTATCGAGATGCTTATTTTGTTATTAAAGATAAATATTTAGCACAAGATATTGTCCAAGATACGTTTGTGAAGGTTTATAAACACATTGATAATTTAGAAAGTAGAGATAAGTTGGGTTCCTGGCTATCAACAATCGCAACAAGAACAGCAATTGATTTGATTCGCAAACAAAATACTTGGAATGGTATACCTACAGAGGATTTGGTGCTAGAGCATGTAAAATCGAAACATGAAATCGCAGCTTCAGTAGAGACGCTAGTTGTAAGTGGTATTATCCAAGAAGCTGTTATTGGAAAAATTGCAGAGCTTAAACCTGAATATAGAGAAGTAATGATTTTAAAGTATATCCATGAATTAAAAGATAAGGAAATTTCGAAGTGGACAGACTTAAAAGAAGGAACGATTAAATCACGTATTCATCGAGCGAAATCAGAATTGCGTCAACTCATAAAACAAGACGAGTCATGTAAACATTTATTTGGTGGTGAACCGTTATGAAGCAGTCCAGCAAAAATGACATCATGAATGATCGATTTGTTCAAGACATTGTAAAAAAGGATTATGATCAGCCCCCAGAAGCTCCACTTTCAAAAGAAACAGTGTGGGAACGAATTAATGCAGACTTAACAGAACAGCAGGTTTCAAATTGGTTTTCGCGTAGAATAAATAACAAAATGCTAAGTGTGGCTAGTATACTTGTTATTTTGATTATCAGTTCACTGTTTTTTCATATAAAAGATGGGGAGGCATTTGGTTGGTTTACAGACTATTTTGTTACTAAACAAGGTTCAACAACACAGGTAACCAATCAATTGTCTGATGAACCTATAGAGGCAGAGGATCTGCCACCAGTCCCGTCAAAGGATGAAATAGAGGTAAAAGAGTTGATCCCGTTAGAAGAATCAATGAGCTTTGAGGAAGCGAAAGAAGTGGTTACCTTTTCCTTATTAAAACCTACTTATGTACCGGATGGCTATATATTGTCTGATGTTACGGTCATCACATTTAATGATCATCCACAAGAAGAGGTGATTTTATCTTATCAAAGTGAAGAAGAAATAGTCACTATAGGACAGGAACCTATTATGGGTGAACAGTTTTCTGCTAATATAACTGTAAATAATGAAGATGCTGTTGTATCTACTATTGATGTTAATGGACAAGAAGCAACATATTTTGCTTTTAATGATGGGGTAGCTCAATTAGTTTGGATGCGTATGCGTACATTGATTACAATAGAAGGTTCGCTTGGACAAAGTGAGATGCAAAAGGTTGCCTCAACATTACAGTAAGAAAAGCCTATTATAGGCTTTTTTTATTTTAATAGTAACTACTCAGATTGGTGTTAAAGATAGGGAATAAGTATAGATGGGGGGTGAATTTTAATGAAAAGTCAGATGCCAACTGATATAGACGTTTTTTTTGGAAAACATGAGATAAAAATTAGTCGTCGATATGAATTCTATTATAATGTAAATGATATTTTAATAGCGTTGTGGTTTATTATTGGAAGTATTCTATTTTTTAAAGAAACTACTAGTTTTGCTGGAACATGGTTCTTTTTAATAGGTAGTGTTCAGTTATTGATTCGACCGGTTATTCGTATTATTAGAAGCGTACACTTAAAGAAATCGAATGAGAAACGTTCAAAACGATAAGTTACTTGTTAGATTTCTTTTCCTATATAATTTAACAAGTAAAATGAAGTATAAAAAATGTCATCAAATTGTTTTTTTTAGTCTTCAGAAAGTTCGTATGATTATGATAAAATAAGATATCTCATATGAGTGATTAATATATTCCGTGGTCAAAGGAGGAGCATTATGCAACAGGGTAATGAAGAACTAGCACGTGCAACGGGAAATGCTCAAGTCAGAACCTTAAGTTTCCGATTAGGAGCATTTGGAGCAGCTGTTCCCTTACTATTTTTTGTGGTGTGGGCGATTACCACTAGTGTATTAAAATTATCATCAGAAGTGGG
Source organism: Paraliobacillus sp. X-1268 (assembly GCF_003426095.1). Lineage (NCBI taxonomy): Bacteria > Bacillati > Bacillota > Bacilli > Caryophanales > Bacillaceae > Paraliobacillus > Paraliobacillus sp. X-1268. The sequence goes on along the minus strand of NZ_QJSK01000021.1, from coordinate 39,579 downwards.
TCTTGTAATGGGTGCAGTAATTGGTCTTACACTAGGTTTGTTTTTTAGTAAAAGCAAATGGGCTGATTATGCACAGGGATTATTTGAAGGTTTGACGCAACCAATTGGTGTGGTTGCGATGGTTGCTTGGTTTTACGCCGGAATGTTTGCCCAGGTTTTACAAGTAGGTGGTTTAGTCGAGGGACTTGTCTGGGTTGGGGCAGTAACAGGTTTTACCGGTGGATTATTCGTTGCGTTAACGTTTATTTTGGCAGCAGTATTTTCAACTGCAGTTGGGACAGGTTATGGTACGACTGTTGCATTTTGTACGTTAATGTATCCGGCGGGCGTTGCTACAGGGGCTGACCCGACGATGTTATTTGCAGCAATTTTAGCTGGTGCTGTCTTTGGTGATAATTTAGCGCCAGTTTCTGACACAACAATTGTATCCGCTACTACACAGGATGCTGATGTTCCTGGAGTCGTACGTAGTAGATTTAAGTATGCAATTGCAGCAGCAATTCCAACAGTTATTTTATTTGCCATCTTTGGTGGTGGAGGTAACGCATTAACTAATGAAACGGTGATTGGAGAATCTACAAGTCCAACAGGTTTACTTATGTTAATTCCATTTGCAATTGTATTAATTTTAGCTTTATCTGGTCATCATTTACTTACTTCCTTAACATGGGGGATTCTAGCAGCAATTGTTAGTATTGTTGTTTTCCCAATCGGTTCTTTTGAAGCAATCATATCTTTTAATCCAGATTCAGATGCAATTGTTGAAGGAGCACTAATAAATGGTATTACCGGTTACATGAACATGGCAATATTAATTTTATTAATTGTAGCAGCTGCACATTTAATGAAATTAGGTGGTACGATGGAGGCTATAACAGGAGCGTTAGTTAAGTGGATTAAGAAATCTGTCAGACGAGCTGAACTCTCTATTTGGGCAATTGTGGCGCTTTTGAATAGTGCAATTACAATTAATACGGCTGCAGAGATTGCAGCGGCTCCGTTTGTTAAAGAAATAGGAGAAAAGTATAAGATTCATAGCTATCGACGGGCCAATATGCTTGATGCGATTACATCAGCTTTAGGATATATCTTCCCTTGGGGTGCACCAGTTCTACTCGGTTGGTCTACTATTAATATGATGAAAGAAACGTATGAGTGGCTTCCAGTTGTAGCACCAACAGCAGTCTTTCCGTTTGTTTTTCAGGGTTGGTTCTTAGTGATTGTTATGCTAATAGCGGCATTGACAGGATGGGGCTTGCGCTACCAAGGAAAGAATGGTGAAGAATTAATAGAGCCACCAGAAGATGAATAAAGTATCTTAATGATTAAAATAAAAGCCAACTATGCGTTTAATCGCTAGTTGGCTTTTATTTTATGCTCTTTCTTCAAACAGTGTACTAATTTCTACAATCGTTTTAACTGCCTTCTCCATATTGTTAACTGATATATACTCATATTTACCGTGGAAGTTTTCTCCACCAGTAAATAGATTTGGTGTAGGTAGTCCTTTAAATGAAAGTTGTGATCCATCTGTACCACCACGGATAGGGTGAATTAGTGGCTCGATACCTAAATTCTGCATTGCGTCTGAAGCGGTATCAACTATTTCACGTACCGGTTCAATTTTTTCGCGCATGTTGTAATATTGATCAGACATTTCTAGGGACACAGCTTGGTTTCCGTGCTTCTTCTTAAATTCAGCTACAAGTTTTTCAATCACTGATTTTTTTGCACTAAATTTGGTTCGGTCATGGTCACGAATGATATAGTATAATTTAGCATCTTCTACGTCCCCTTGAAAGGAAAGAAGGTGATAGAAACCCTCATGTTTGTCAGTAAATTCAGGTGCTTCTTGAGCAGGTAGTCTGCTGTTAAAAGCAATAGCAATCTTTGTAGCACTTATTAGTTTATTTTTAGCTGTTCCTGGATGTACGTTGTTTCCTTTAAAAGTGACTTTAGCTGCTGCGGCATTAAAGCTTTCGTATTGTAGTTCGCCAAGAGGACCGCCGTCAACGGTGTAAGCAAAGTCAGCTCCAAATGCTTTTACATCGAATTTATGAGGGCCACGGCCAATTTCTTCATCGGGAGTAAAAGCTACACGAATTTTTCCGTGTTTCACTTCTGGATGTTTGATAAGGTAATCCATTGCTGTCATAATTTCAGCAACACCAGCTTTATTATCCGCGCCAAGTAATGTTGTGCCGTCTGTTGTTATTAATGTATGTCCTTGATATTTTTTAATTTCTGGATAGTCTTTCGTTTTCAATAGGATACCTAAAGATTCATTTAAAATAATATCATTTCCATCATAATTTTCGATAAGCTGAGGCTTAACATTTTTTCCGGTAAAGTCTGTTGCAGTATCAATATGTGCTAGAAATCCAATGGTTTGAACTTCTTTTTCCGTATTAGCAGGCAGTGTAGCCATTACATAACAATTCTCGTCAATCGTTACATCTTGCATACCAATTTCCTTTAGCTCATTAACTAATATGTGAGCTAGTGTCCATTGTCCTTCTGTTGATGGACAAGTATCGTTATTTTCATTTGATTGCGTATCAATTTTGACATATGTAGTAAAGCGATCTATTAGTTTCTTGTTCATTCTCAGTTCATCTCCATTTATTAGAATCCTTTTCATTTTAACACATTTATCCCGGTGTAACCGTCCATAAGACTTCCTCTGCAAAATAGGAAGTGAAACGAAGCAATTTAAGTGGGAGTTAGTGTATGCTAATACCCAGAATGGTTTAATTGATAAAATGGGGGAATAGCATGTCATGGCTAGAAGTGCCGCCTTTCAGAGAGAATATAAATTGAAATTAATAAATCTATTGACTAGCGTAATGAATTAAATTTTCACATTACGTCGTTTTTCTTGTTTGTGGTAATGCGTTGTTTGAAACCATTTTTCCCAATCTTCTAGTTCACCAGTAAGTACATGATTCTGATATTCCTTTGGTAGTTGATTAGCTGCATGTCCACCAATTAAATAGTCTAATTTAACGGGCTGCTTTTCAAGATATTCAATAAAATCTACAACGTAATGGATATGAGAATCCAATGTAACAGAAAAGCAAATCAACCGAACTTGGTTTATCTGAATTAATGACTTAATACTTTCCTTTGTCGTGTTTTCTCCGATATATATAACATCAACGCCTCTTTTTTTGAGAAATAATGAGAATAGTAGTAAGCCTATATTATGAAATTCATTTGGAGGACAGATTGCCAAGGCTTTAACATTTCCTTGTTCACTTTGCGTATCTTCAAAAAAACGCAGAATTTTTCGTTGTATAAAGTGACTAATAAAATGTTCTTGTGCAACACTTAGCTTCCCCGTCTCCCATTGATAACCAACATTATATAAAATAGGAATGAAAATTTGATGAAAGACAGTTTCATAGTCAAAATTTGCAAAGGCTGAATTGACGATTTCTGTAGCTGTGCTTGCATCATATTCAATAAGAGCTTCGTAAATAGTATCTATTAAATTGGAGAAGTTGATGTCCGAAGAAGAGAGTGATGTAAAGCTAGTTTGCGATGCTTGCTTTTCTTTAAAGGCAAGCATCGCTTGTCGGATTGAAATCATTTTATCTTCTTTTTCATCTAGAATCCATTTTAAATCACTTAGGTCTTGCTCGGAGTAAATTCTAGTACCCCCTTCTGTTCGGGTTGGTGTTATTACACCATAGCGATTTTCCCATGCACGTAAAGTGATAGGTGAAACGCCAAGCAATTCAGATATTTTTTTAATGCCATACATGTTTCCCACTCTTTTCTACAAGACAGTTAAATTTGTACTATTAGTATACCATTTTTATATGTAATCCAAAATCTATACAAAAGTTATACAAATATTATATAATTAGAGTAATAGATTTGTCACGGCGTATTCAGCATGAATAACTAGCTTTTTAGTGAAGAGGAGAAGATTGGATGAAGAAGAAAGTTATAGTAGTAGGTGCAGGTCCAGGAGGTTTGGCTGCAGCAATGCGTCTAAGTGCCGAGGGTTATCAAGTAAAGGTATTTGAGAAGCAACCGCATATTGGAGGGCGCACTTCAAAATTACAAGTAGGGGATTACACATTTGATTTAGGTCCGACGTTTTTTATGATGCCACAGATGTTGGAAGAGTTATTTGTGAAATCAGGGCGAAATTTGCATGATTATGTAGATATGCGAGAAATTGATCCACTCTATACACTCAAGTTTGGCGATGTGACATTCTTACCTAGCCAAGATCCTGAAAAAACAAAAGCTGAAATTAAACGGTTATTTCCAGGTGATGAAGAAGGGTATGAAAGATTTCTTCGGTATGAAGGAGAAAAATTTGATCGTGTTATTGCATTGTTAAAGCAGCCGTTCACAAAATGGAGTGATTTCTTTACCAAAGAAATGTGGCGAGCATTACCTAAGTTAAATGCTTTAGATACAGTATATGGACGTCTATCAAAGTATTTTAAAGATGAACGTTTAAAATGGGCCTTTTCTTTTCAATCTAAATATCTTGGGATGTCTGCTTGGGACTGTCCGGGTACATTTACGATTTTATCTTTTTTAGAACACCGTTATGGTTTATTTCATCCTATTGGAGGAGTAAACCAAGTTTGTGCAGCAATGGAGCGTGTAATTATAGAGTTCGGTGGAGAGATATTCACTGAAACAGGTGTCAAGCATGTCTTAGTTGAAGAAGGAAGTGCAACAGGTGTTTTGTTAGAAAATGGTGAAAGTATTTTTGCTGATGATGTCGTAATTAATGCCGATTATGGTTATGCGATGGCGAATTTATTCGACCAAGATAAATTAAAAAAACATACAAAAGAAAAGGTAGATAAAAAACGTTTTTCTTTATCCACTTTCATGGTGTATTTAGGTATTGATCAAAAACTTGACTTGCCTCATCATATGGTACTGTTTGCGGATGATTACAAACAAAATGTTGATGATATTACGAAGGAAGGCCGAATTTCAGATGATGCATCTATTTATATCCATAATCCGTCCAAACGGGATCCTACGATGGCACCAGAAGGGAAATCTGCGTTATATGTGTTAATGCCTGTTCCTAATTTAGATGCGAATATAGATTGGGAAGAAGAAAAACCGAGGTTACGAGAAAAAATAATCCGTCGCTTAGAGCTTGAGACTGGAATTAGTGACTTTAAAACCCATATCGAGGAGGAAAAAATTGTATCTCCTTTAGAATGGCAAAATGATTATTTCGTATATCGAGGTGCGACTTTTAATTTAGCGCATAATTTAGATCAAATGATGTATTTTAGACCGCATAATAAATTTGAAGATGTTGATCACTGTTTCTTAGTTGGTGGCGGAACTCATCCGGGAAGCGGCTTGCCGACTATTTTTCAGTCAGCAATGATTAGTTCGGATCTATTGAATAAACAATACGAAACGAAAGTAACGAAAAGTATTAAACGAGATATTGCCAAAGCGAAGGAGCAGGTATAATGGAGATCGCTATTGTTGGAGCTGGAATCGGAGGACTTACTGCTGCACTTTTATTAGAGAAACAAGGTCACAAGATAAGCATCTATGAGAAAGAAGATCGACTGGGAGGAAGAGTAGTCTTTCAGTCAAACGGTGAATTTACAATTGACCAGGGACCTACCATCGTACTGTTGCCAGATATGATCCGTGAAATTTTGGGTGAGGCAGGAATTGATCAAGAAGCAATTGAGTTCATTCCTTGTGATCCGCTTTACGATATTCATTATCCAGATGGAACGATTTATCGAAAATGGCGTGATCAAGTAAAACAACTAGAGGAAATTGAAAGATTGTTTCCTGGAGATAAACAGGGTTTTCTTCATTATACGGATGAAATGAAGAAGGTTTATCAGTTTGGTACAGAAGCCTTTTTATCTCGTATCTTTGGACGTAAACGGGATTTTCTATCCTATCAAAATATTAAATTTATTTTGCAGTCGCAATCCTATCAAAGTGTTACCAATTATTTAGCTAAATTCTTTAAAGATATTCGTTTGCGTCATGCATATGCATTACAAACGTTATACATTGGGGGCGCGCCACATCGTGTTCCAGCACTATACGGTTTAATTTCATATAGTGAGCATGCATTTGGTATTTGGTATGTGAAGGGTGGTTATGCAAGTTTAATACCTGTTTTAGAACAAGCTTGTGTAGAGCGGGGGATTGCTGTCCATAAACAAACAGCTGTAGATGAAATTATTGTAGAAAAGGACCGTGCTACAGGGATTAGAATAGACCAAACAATCTTCTCGTATGATGCAATTGTTTATAACGGGGACTATCCAATGATCAAGTCACTTGTTCCAAAAAAACATATAGAAAAGAAGAAGGTTAAACCCTCATCAGGCTGTGTGCTGGTTTATTTAGGGGTTAAGAAAAGATGGGAAAATGCAATTCCGCATCAATTTTTCTTATCAGAGGATTTCGATAGCTATATGAAAAAAGTGACAGAAAAGAGTAAGGTGCCAAATGATGCGTCATGTTATATGTTTAATCCAGTGACACTTGACCAAGACGCTGCACCACCAGGCAAGAGTGTTCTTTATATGCTAATCCCAGTACCTTCTAGTATGGAAGATGATCAAGAGGCTATCGAACATTTAATAGATACTCAAATTAGTAGGGTAGAACGTGCTAGTTTTCCTGGTTTACTAGAAGCAATTGAATGGAAGGATGTTCGTACTCCACGAGATGCTGAAGTAGAAGGATTATTTCAAGGAGGAAGTTTTGGAGTCGCACCGGAGATAAGACAATCAGGAGGGTTCAGATCTCAAATTATCCACCCTACTATTAAAGGTCTATATGCAGTTGGTGCGTCTGTGCACCCAGGTGGCGGTATTCCAATTGTCATGCAAGGTGCTAGATTGCTGAGTCAACACTTTGAGAGAGAGGTGGAGAGAAATGTTAGATGAGAATATAGCGTTAGCATGTAAAGCCATGATGAAAAAAGGTTCATCTAGCTTTTATCACGCTTTTAAATTTTTGCCCAAAAAACAACGAGAGGCTGTATATGTCATTTATTCCTTTTGTAGAATGATTGATGATGCAGTTGATGAGCCTGAAAATTCACCTTATTCATTAGATGAATTAGAACGGCTGTTTGACCATTTAGACACGGCAGAGGGACATTTTATCTGGCCGGCTTTACGTTGGGTAATAAAAGAATATGATTTGCCGAAGGAACCTTACTATATTCAAATTAGTGGTCAACGTTTAGATTATATTCGTACATCTTACCAGACAATGGACCAATTAGAAGACTATTGTTACAGGGTTGCTGGTTCAGTTGGTGAGATGTTAATTCCAGTCCTGCGTAGTGATGCGGATGAAACGTTAATAGAGGCTGGTATTTCTTTAGGTAAAGCCATGCAAATTGTTAATATAATTCGAGATATTGGTGCAGATAAGAAGCTTGGTAGAAGGTATGTACCACTTGAAATTATGGAAAAGTATAAGTATCAAGAACGAGAGTGGGAAAATAAGGTTGTTAATGATGAACTGAGAGAAGTAATCGAAGCATTAACTGATCAAGCAGATGAGTGGTTTAATGAAGGTATGCGTTATATAGATGCATATCCTCCTAAAAGCGCGTTATCGATGAAGCTTGCAGCTGGATATTATCGTGAAATCATACGGGTTGTTCGAGATAATAATTATCATGTTTTTACGGAGAGGGCCATTGTTACGAGTAAACGAAAAAGTCAATTGTTATTACAATTGACGAAATAGAGAGTGGGTTACTGTTATCGGAGGAGAGAAAAGATTCTTATTATATCCAACTTTTTTAATATGGTATACCATTGGCCTTATTCTACAATTGTTCTGGTATGTACCTACTAGTCTAGCATTCTCTAAAGCGCTTTTTCTTGTGTTTTATGCACTATGTTTAATTGAAATTTTTGGGCGAATATTTAATAGTTGGAAAATATTCTATGTAGGTGTCGGAGTCATCGCCCTGATAACTTTTGGTATTGAAGCAATTAGCGTTGCAACTGGTTATCCATTTGGTTCATATAATTATACTAATACGCTAGGCCATCTCATAGCGGGTGTCCCGTTTACGATAGCAATTGCTTGGGTGGGTGTCATTTTAAATAGTATGCTATTATCAAATCAAAAGTCGAAAACGAAGCGTGCAGTGGAAACTGGGGTTTGGGTAGTTGTACTTGACCTTATTTTAGATCCAGTCGCAGAAAAGTTAATTTTTTGGGAGTGGCATGGTACCGGAGCCTATTTCGGTATTCCACTATCAAACTTTATTACATGGTTTATTCTTTCAGCATTACTAACATATATTTTCCCATTATATAAGATTAACAAATCGATACATCGAAAAGGCGCACTTGTTTTTCAGTTAATGCTTTTCTTCTTTGGGATGCTTGGTTTTAAAACAGGCTTAGTAGCAATTGGGTGTTTGAGTATGCTGTTCATAATTCTGGTAGAAAGTAGGTACCGATATGATTACCGCGAAAAAAAGTAAATGTTTTTCGCAATTATTTTATTTTTATTTAAATAACTATTTATTAAAACGACACTTTCAATCTATTGTGGTCGAAGGCGAAGTGGATCCACTGCATAAGGGACCTGTTATTTATATAGCAAATCATAGCTCTTGGTGGGATGGATTATTGCTCTTTTACATGACACATCAGCAATCTAAACGTCACCATTATATTATGATGGACGAAGTTGGTTTGAATAAATATCCGTTCTTTCGCAAAATAGGTGCATTTTCTATTAACCGTGATCAACCAAAAGAAGTGGTTAAGTCTTTACGGTATAGTGAACAACTAATTAAACAAGGAAATTCGTTATGGCTTTTTCCACAAGGAGAAATTCAAAATCAGGAAATACGACCACTTCAATTTAAAACAGGTATTGGTTATCTATTAGAGCGCTTTGAACAAGTGACTATTAAGCCTGTAACTTTTTATTATGCTTTCGGAGAAGCGCAAAAACCAATTGTTTCTATTCGAATTGGCAATCCGTTTTTAGTAGAGGGTACGAGTAAAAGTCGAAAACGCTGGACCTCTTATACGCAAAGACTTATAGAAAAACAGGCAGATGCACAGAGGAAAGAAGTTATTACAAATCTTCATTTTGATCATTTGCCAAGACAGTATCAATTGATGAAGCAGAGTAAGTCGACAAGCGACCGTTTTGATAACTGGAAAGAAGGGGTACGTAAGTGGACACCATTCTCCTAATCGTTATAGCTCTTTTATCTTATCAATTGTTGTTCGTGTTGTGGAATCTTGCAACGTTTCCTTCTCTGAAAAAATCCGTTAAAGAAAGATATGCATCAACACGTCTTTCTGTATTGATTCCAGCGCGGAATGAAGAAAGAAATATCAAGGATTGCTTGAATTCTGTATTGAAACAAACGCATTTACCTGATGAAATACTTGTATTAAATGATCATTCTACAGATCAAACAAAAGCTATTTTAGAACAAATTATGATAAAACAATCCCGTGTCAAGGTAGTAGAAGGTGTTGCGTTACCGCTTGGATGGATGGGTAAATCTTTTGCATGTCAACAATTAGCTGATCATGCAAAAGGAGACTGGTTAGTGTTTCTTGATGCGGATGCTCGATTAGAAAAGGATGCATTAGAGAAATTACTCCCTTTGGTAGATAAGCAACAAACTGGAATAATTTCCGGTTTTCCTAGACAAATTTTAGGTACATGGATGGAAAAACTAGTTGTTACAATGATGCAGTTTGTGATCATTTCTCATCTTCCGATACGATATGTGCAAAAGGCGAAAAGTTCTCTATTTGCTGCAGCGCACGGCGCATTTATTTTAGTCAATAAAGAAAGTTATCAAAAAGTTGGCGGACATGAAGCGATTAAAAGTAGTATGTTAGATGATATGCAATTAATGAAACGATTTAAATTGTTTGGTTATCCTGCAACTTTAGTGAAGATTGATCAAGTGGTCAATATGCGTATGTATAGGAATGCGAAAGAAGTTTGGCAGGGTTATCAAAAAAACTTATTTGCCGGACTAAACCGAAATGTTTTTTTATTTGTCATTATTTTTAGTTATTACACTTTTTTATACATATTACTGTGGGTAACCTTGTTATTTGGAGGAAGTTTTATATATGTTTGTGTGGCTTATGGGTTAGCTGTAATAACAAAGATAGTAATCGATTTATCCAATCAAGCATTGACCTTGGCTAGTTTCTTGCTCCCAGTTAGTGTAATACTGATGTTAGCGATTGCGACAGATTCTCTACGAATAAGTTACTTAAGAAGAGGATATGTCTGGAAGGGAAGGCGTTATCTGTGAAAAGAGTAGTAGTTATTGGAGCGGGTCTAGGTGGCTTAACTAGTGCAATTCGATTGGCTTATCATGGATTTTCAGTTACAGTAGTAGAAAAAGAAGCATCTGTCGGTGGGAAATTGCAACAGGTAGATACAGGCGAATACCAATTCGATTTGGGTCCAAGTACAATTACCATGCAACATGTGTTTGAAGAGGTTTTTACAGCATGCGATAGGCGGATAGAAGATTATGTGACATTTTACCCCATTAAAGCAGGGACACGGAATTTTTTTACTGATGGTAACATCGTTGATTTTAGTACAGATGTGGATCATGTAGAAGAACAAATTGCAAGATTTAGTCCACATGATGCGGCAAATTATCGACGTTTTTTACAAGAGAGCTCGAAGTTTTATCAGATTGCTGAGCGGCAATTTTTTAGTCAACTCATGTACAGTTGGAAAGTAAAGTTATCTTCTGCCTTGCTTGTAGATTTTATGAAAATAAAACCATTTACTACATATCAAAAATTTCTTCGACAATTTTTTGAACATCCAAATACATTAGCGATGTTCGGTCGATATGCGACTTATGTTGGTTCTTCCCCATATCAAGCGCCAGCTATTTTTGGAATGATGGCGCACTTAGAAGGAAATCAGGGTATATATGGAATTAAGGGTGGGACATATGAAATTGTGTCAGCTTTTGAGAGACTTGCATTAGAGTTAGGTGTTACAATTAGAAAGAACACAACGGTGAAGAAAATATTGCTAGACAAGAAAAGAGCAGTAGGTGTACAAACGGACTCAGAAGACTTTTTTGCGGATGAGGTTATTGCAAATGTTGATGCATTAACCGTCTATCAGAATTGGTTAAAAGAGCACCCTATGCATAAAAAGATTGCAAAAAAAGAACCTTCTTTATCTGGGTTTACGATGCTCTTAGGCATTGATCAACAGTACAAACAATTGCGACACCATAATGTTTTCTTTCCGAAAGTGTATAAAGATGAATTTGATTCAATCTTTACGAAGAAGAAAATGGCAGATGATGCAGCAATTTATATTTGTAATTCAAGTTACTCTGAGCCGGTACGATCTAAAGAAGGTGGTAGTAATTTATTTATTCTTGTAAATGCACCAAGCTTATCGGAAGTGGAGTCTTGGAAACTTGATGAGAAATATAAAGTGCGAGAACGTATTTTGGAACAGTTAGAAGCTTATGGATTAAACCATCTTGGTAACTCCATTAAGTATGAAGAAATCATGACGCCAGCTGATATTCAGGCGCGAACAGGAGCGCATCAAGGTACGATTTACGGGATGTCTTCAAACCAATTTAATCAAGCATTCTTTAGAGTTCCGAACAAAGATATGTCTATCGAACATCTATATTTTGTCGGAGGTTCAACTCATCCTGGTGGTGGCACGCCAATGGTAACGATCTCAGGTTCTTTAGTAGCAGAAGATATAATAAGTCATTCAACAACATAAAGGAGTTCATTTAATATGACAGATTCAATTAATAAACGAAAAGCAGAACATATAAAACTTTGTCTTACCGATCAAGTAACAGGAAATAATATTAAAACAGGGATGGAATCTGTTCGATTAGTACATAATGCATTGCCAGAAATCGATTTTGAGAAGGTTTCTCTTGCGACTTCTTTCTTAGGATATGAACGTAGTGCGCCATTTTTAATAAGCTCAATGACTGGTGGAGCTGAAATGGCAGAAACAATAAACCGTAATTTAGCTATTGCTGCAGAAGAAAAAGGCTGGACATTTGCGTTGGGTTCAACCCGTGCACTTGTTGAAAATAAAGAATATCGTCCTTCTTTCCAAATTAGAAAATATGCTCCGACAGTTCCAATCATAGCTAACTTAGGCGCTGTTCAGTTAAATTATGGATTTGGTGTAGATAAGTGCCGACAAATTATTGATATTACCGAGGCAAATGCGCTTGTATTGCATTTGAATGCAATTCAAGAAGTTATTCAGACTGGTGGGGATACTAACTTCTCGTCATTGTTAGGTAAAATTGAACAACTTTGTAAAGAACTCGATGTACCGGTTGGTATTAAAGAGGTTGGCTGGGGTATTGATGGTGCAACAGCAAAGAAACTACGAGATGTGGGAATAGCGTTTATTGATGTCGCAGGGGCAGGCGGAACATCTTGGAGTCAAGTTGAGAAATTAAGATCTAAAGATAAAGTTAAAAAGGAAGCAGCAGAAGCTTTTGTAGATTGGGGAATTCCTACAGTTGAAAGTATTGTTTCTGTTCGTGAACATGTGAAGGATATTCCTATTATTGCTAGTGGTGGCATGAAGACTGGTTTAGATGCTGCTAAAGCAATTGCAATTGGCTCTGATATGGTTGGTTTTGCACGTTCGATTTTACGTGAAGCAACAGAATCAGTGGAGCAATTAATTGAATTGATGGAGACGCGAGAACTTGAGTTACAAATGGCAATGTTCGCACTAGGTGTAAGCTCAATTGATGAATTGAAAACAACTGATCGTGTCATTATCGGATAATAATTAAGAGTTCATGGACGAAACTTAAATTTCATTTTAAAAAGTGTCATTAAGTTTGGTCCTATAGAAAGGAGTCCTTCCTATGCGAACAGCTTTTCACAAAATATTTTGGGGATTTCTTTTGGCAGTAATCGAAATTCATATTTATGTAATTGATATCTTACCAGAACCTGTCGGCTATTTTTTGATTGCTGGAGGACTTATTTGGTTTAAAGAGACATATAAAGAGGCGAAATATGCACATCAGCTTGCAATGATACTGGTAGTTATTTCGATTCCATCTGTTTTCATTCAACAACAACCAATTGATCAAATAACAACGTTTGGATCAATATGGGGAGCATATGGTTTATTAATTCAAATTGTCAATCTTATTCTTGTTTATTTTGTTTTCCGTTTATTGGTAGCAATTGCTATTCAAAAGAGTGCCAATGAATTAGCTCGCGGTACAACAATTTTATTTAAAGTCTACATGGTGGTTATGTTACTTGCATTTATATTGCCGTTATTCTCAGTGAATTCACAATTTATAGTTTCAATAGCTGCATATGCGGTGTTAGGTGGGTTAGTAGTAGAAGTGGTGTTTTTAATATGGTTACGTAAATTTGCTAATCTGGAGGAATGATAATGGAACGATTCGATGTTACCATTATTGGGGGTGGTACTACTGGTATGTATGCAACCTTTTATAGTGGTTTACGTGAGTTGAAAACAAAACTAGTAGAAGCAAGTTCTGGCTTTGGTGGAAAAGTAGCTCTATTTTATCCAGATAAATATATCTATGATATTGGTGGGATCCCAGGAGTTTCAGGTGATGAAATCGTTGAACAAACGCTAAAACAAGCCGATACATATAAACCAACTATTATACAAAACGAGTGGATTGAGCATGTCGTAAAACAATCAGATGGAACTTTTCTTTTAATAGGAACAAGCGGTAAGAAACATCTATCGAAAACAATTATATTAGCGACGGGTAATGGTAGATTTACGAATGTTGCGCCAGCACTTCTAGATCCGATAAAGGATCAAAATGTTACGGCATTGGTCAAGGAATTGGAACAATACAAGGATAAAAACGTTGCAATATTTTCGAATAATAAAACAGGTATTGATTGGGCGCTTGAATTAAGTGATGTAGCCAAACAGGTTTATTTATTCAATGACAAAGTGAATTTTCAAAAAGCAAAGCAATCGGATATTGCGCATTTAGAAAACTCAAATGTAAGAGTGTCTACAGAGGTAACGATAGAAGAGGTTGTCCGTGAGCAAAGCATCGTAAAAGAATTGATAGTCAGTGACAAGGATAGCGTTCGAAAACACATAACAATTGATGCAATCCTGTTGAATAATGGTTTGAATTTACAGGCTGTACCTTTTGAAAAGTGGGGATTAGAAACAGATAAAGGGAGAATTGTCGCTGATACTAGAATGGCAACAAATGTGGAAGGGGTTTTTGTTTCTGGTGATGCAGCATCTTATCCAGGTAAAACAATGCTAATTGCATCAGGCTATACAGAAGCAATGACCGCAGTTAACAGTGCTAAAAAATATCTTGATCCTAAATCAAGTGAGCAAGTATATAGTACGGTGATTTATCGGGATAAGAAATAATTGTGATTACTAAACTATATATATTGAATAAACGAAAAAGTACTATTACGGATTAAACCATAATAGTACTTCCTTTATAACGGAGTAGTAATCGTATTAATCTACTCAACATCCGGCCTTTTCCCTTTTTGCAGATCTCTTATGCTTAGGCCAAAATCCATTTGTAGATGTGGATTATCCTGAAAATTAGCCCAATCGCCGCCCCAAGAAAACCCAAGCTCTTTAGCGATTGCTACCACTTCTGACCAATCAGACTGGCCATTCTCATTACCATCATATTCTAAGTCCCAAATAATATCACCGTTTGTTAATTCAAGTGCAAAATCAATTGCTAAACCATAATTGTGATATGACTGACCACCTTCTGCATTTGTAACAATCGATCCGTCGTCTGTTCGCCCTTGTGCATATAAGTTGTCCTGTTCATCTTGAGAACGAAATCCTGCTGTTATAACAATTGTAATTCCCTTTTCAGCCGCTTGCTCGATCAATCTGTTTTTCTTCTCCTCTACAATAGGATGTAATGCAGTAGGCATTGGTTGATTAGCCAGTTCTTTTTTTTGTTCCATATAATAATAAACGGATAATCCGATTAAAAATAATACTAGTAATAATGTAGCTTGCTTAATTAAACGTTCAAGTTTCATTTTATCCCCCAAAAATAACAATATATCTGGAGTATACCATATGAAAGTAGTTCATTAATTAGACAAAAATATTTTCTGAAAATAACAAAAATATTGAAATGCAAATCAAAAGCCTTTATAGTATATAGAAAGGGAATTGGAGGTAGAGCAATGTCTAAAGATTTACGTATTAAAAGTAATGTATTTGATGATCCAAAACGTGCACCAAATAGAGCAATGTTACGAGCTGTAGGTGTTACAGATGAAGATTTCAAAAAGCCTATGATTGGTATTGCAAGCACATGGAGTGAGGTTACACCTTGTAATATCCATTTACATGATTTGGCTATGAAAGCTAAAAAGGGTGCGAGAAAAGCAGGGGGCGTTCCACTTATCTTTAATACCATAACGGTATCAGATGGTATTTCAATGGGTACAGGTGGCATGCTTTATTCGTTACCAAGTCGAGATGTTATCGCGGATTCAATTGAAACGGTTGTTGGGGCCGAAAATTTAGATGCTTATGTCGCAATTGGCGGCTGTGATAAAAATATTCCAGGCTGTATGATTGCAATTTCCCGTTCTGATGTTCCAGCAGTATTTGTTTATGGTGGTACAATTGCTCCAGGATACCGAAACGGAGAAAAGCTTGATGTTGTTTCTGTATTTGAAGGTGTAGGTAAGCATAACAACGGCGATATCTCGGATGAGGAATTACATGGGATTGAATGTAATGCGTGTCCTGGTGCAGGATCTTGTGGTGGTATGTATACGGCAAACACAATGGCTGCTGCTGTTGAAGCACTTGGAATGAGTTTACCGGGAAGCTCTTCGAATCCTGCTGAATCAAGAGACAAGCATAAAGATACGGAGCAAGCTGGAGAAGCGGTATACAAATTATTAGAACTAAGTATTTATCCAAAAGATATAATGACAAAAGAAGCATTTGAAAATGCAATTACTGTTGTTATGGCACTTGGTGGCTCTACTAATGCGGTCTTGCACTTATTAGCAATGGCACACGCAACAGAAATTGATTTATCTATGGATGACTTTGATCGCATTCAGCAAAAAGTTCCACATCTAGCAGACTTAAAGCCAAGTGGTAAATATGTTATGGAAGATTTGTATAAAGTTGGCGGTGTACAAGCTGTTATGAAGATGCTTTATAATAATGGTTATTTACATGGTGACTGTTTAACGGTAACTGGCAAGACGCTTGCAGAGAACCTTGCTGAAGCACCAGATTTAGCTGAAGGACAGAAAGTTATTTTACCAATTGAAAAGCCTTATCGCACAACAGGACCACTTGTTATCTTAAAAGGGAATTTGGCTCCTAGTGGCGCTATTGCTAAAGTTTCTGGTGTTAAAGTTAAACGACATACAGGACCTGCTCGTGTGTTTGATAATGAAGCAGAAGCGACAGAAGCTGTTATGCATAACATTATTAATGATGGTGATGTACTTGTTATTCGTAATGTGGGACCTAAAGGTGGACCAGGAATGCCAGAAATGTTATCTATTTCTGCAATTTTAGTTGGTAAAGGAATGGGTGAAAAAGTCGCATTGTTAACGGATGGTCGCTTTTCTGGTGGAACACATGGTCTAGTAGTTGGACACATTGCACCTGAAGCACAATCTGGAGGACCAATTGCCTTTCTACAAGAGGGTGATCTTGTAACAATTGATTCCGATTTAAAAGAAATCTTTATGGATGTCGAAGAAAGTGAGATTGAAAAACGAAAACAAGCATGGACTGCACCACCGCTTTATAAGAAAGGTGTACTCGGTAAGTATGCACATAATGTTTCCTGCTCTTCAAAAGGTGCAGTGACAGATGATTTTCAAGATTAAAAAAATACCCTCAATGCATGATTGCCTTGAGGGTATTCTTTTTTTTAGACATAAAGTGAATGGAATACAAGCGATGTAACAGACACCTTTCAAATCATAGAATAATGTCGTGTACACTATAGGTTATTACTTAATTGCACCGCTAACAGGATAATCATCTATATTAATTTCCATTTCTTCGCCTAAAACTAACTTAGCTAATTGCTGGCCTAGAAAAGGTCCGGTTGTTAACCCAGAAGAACCAAGCCCATTCGCAATATAAATATTTTCAAAATTAGGTAACGAACCAACAACAGGTAGATAACCAGGTGTGCTTGGTCTAAAACCAACCCGTGTTTCTAAGACTGAACTTTGTGCTAGACCAGGTGCGATACGAAGTGCCTTGTCGATGATTTCTTGCATACCGATTGGGGTGATATCGTTATTAAAACCAAGTCCATTTTCATGTGTTGCGCCCGCAATAACGCGTTGATCATCATAAGCTACTAAATAATGATCACTTGGTGGCATAACAACAGGCCAGTTACTTGTATTTGCTTCGGGTAAATGTAAATGCATAATTTGCGCTTTTTGAGACTCGACTAAAAATTCAATATCAAGTGGACGGAGCATTTCATTTGTCCAAACACCTGCAGTGATAATAATTTTATCTGCACAAAATGCTTTTTCTTTTACTCCTACTGTTACCTCATTATTATTTACGTTTAGATGAGCTTCTTCTGCAATGAATTTCGCACCATGTCTAATGGCGGCGTTCAGAAGTGCGTCTCGCATTTTCTGTCCATTAACACGAGCTGCACCACTTACATGAATGGAACCAAATTCCTTGGCTAACGGAGGGAACAAAGCTTTTGTTTCTTCGGGAGATAGTTTTTTGACTTCACCAATTTCTGGAGCATCAACACGCCTTGCTAATGCACGTTCTAAAATTGCCTCTAGTTTATCAGGTTCTTGACGAATGCATATCGCTCCAACTTTTTTATAACCTGTGTCGGTTTCGCCGTCATCTTGTAATTTATTAAGAAGTTTAGGATAATAACGAGCACCACCTTTTGCCAATGCATACCATGCCTTATTTCTGCGTTGTGAAAGCCAAGGGCAAACGATTCCTGCAGCAGCTTCAGTTGCTTGACCAAGATGTTTTTTATCAATAATGGTTACATTTTCTCCGTGCTTTGCTAAATGATAGGCAGTAGACGCACCCAAAATTCCAGCACCTATTACAATATATGTTGACAATATAGCCTACTCCTTTTTAAACAGTATTATTATGTCATTATTTTGCTAGATATAAATAAAAATAGCAAGTAAACCAATCAATCAAATTTTACAATATTCATAATTAAAATCATAATTCTAGAAGGGGTAGATAACTTTCTGAATAAACATGTATTCTCATCTATAATTATGTGATATAATAATCCGCATAAATTCAGAAAATTGAAATCAGTACAGATAGATTAATAAGGGGGCATAATACATGCATAAAAAGTTTTGGATTAGTTTAGTAGCAATTATAAGTATTATAGTTTTAGCGGCATGTGGTAATAACGATAGCGAAGATACAGATTCTGGTTCTGATGATGGCTCGGAAACATATACAATTGGAGCATCACAATTTGTCGAGCACCCCTCTTTAGATGCTGCATATGAAGGGTTTAAAGAAGCGATTGCAGATGCAGGATTAGATGTAGAGTTTGACTTACAAAGCGCACAAGCAGATCAAAATAACACAAGCACAATTGCTCAAGGATTTGTTGCAGATAATGTGGATCTGATTTTTGCTAATGCTACGCCAAGTGCACAAGCGGCATTACAAGCAACTAAAGATATTCCGATCCTGTTTACTTCAGTGACAGATGCAGTTGAAGCTGGTTTGGTAGAAAGTATGGATCAACCAGGTGAAAATATTACTGGTGTTATGGATTTACATCCTGATGCAATTAGCAATACGATAGAATTTATTGCTACCTATTTTGAAGGATCAACAGTAGGTGTTGTGTATAACGCTGGAGAGCAAAACTCCGTGTCTCAAATTGATGCGGTTAAAGAAGCAATCGATGGAACGAGTCTTAGTTTAACAGAAAGAACTGTTTCTACTTCAGCTGAAGTACAACAGGCAGCTACTTCATTAGTAGGGGATGCAGATGTTATATATATTGTGACAGACAATACAGTTGTAAGTGCGTTAGAAGCGGTTGTTGGAGTGGCAAATGAACAAGATATTCCGTTAATTGTTGGTGAACCAGATTCGCTGGAACGTGGTGGATTTGCAACATATGGAATCGATTACCACACAATTGGATACCGAACAGGTGAGATGGCAGTAGACATTTTAACTGGTGAGCAAACAACTGCAGATATACCAGTAGAGTATCCGTCTAGCATGCAATTATTTATTAATAAAGGTGCTGCAGAGGAACAGGGTATTGAGTGGAATGATGATTGGGATGTAGATGCGGAATTTAAAGAGACTGTAGAAGAATAAAAGGTTGTTAATAGAGAATATAAAAGATAAACCGACTCTTATCCTATTTTGTTTACTAGTCGGTTTTCTTTTTTAGTTAGATAGGAGCGTATTAAGATGTTAATATCAATGTTTGGAGCGGTTGAATCAGGCGTTATTTATGCGATAATGGCTTTAGGTGTCTATTTATCATTTCGTATATTAGATTTCCCAGATTTAACAGTGGATGGTAGTTTCGTAACAGGTGCAGCAATTGCAGCAATTTCAATTGTAAATGGTGTACCAACAATTATAGCAACGCTTCTAGCAGTGTTAGCGGGTTTTATTGCTGGTAGTATTACAGGAATATTAAATACTAAAGGTAAAATCAATCCGCTTTTATCAGGTATCTTGATGATGATTGCATTATACTCGATTAATCTGCGTATCATGGGGCGACCTAATTTGCCACTATTAAATGAGCCAACTATATTTAAACAATTACAAGAATTATGGGCATCAACAGGAATTGATCAAGCTTTAAATGCTTTTCTTACTTCAATAGGAGCAGAACGACTACCAACCACTTGGTCAATCGTTATTATTATGGTTGTGGTTACAGCAATTATTAAACTTATAACAGATTATTTTTTAAAAACCGAAATTGGCTTAGCATTACGTGCTACCGGTGATAATGAAAAGATGATTCGCAGTTTTTCAGCAAATACAGATAACTTAACAATTGTAGGACTAGGAATTTCTAATGCATTAGTCGCTCTTTCTGGTGCATTGATTGCGCAATATCAGGGATTTGCTGACGCTGGTATGGGAATTGGTATGATTGTTATCGGTTTAGCCTCTGTCATTATTGGTGAAGCTTTATTTGGGACAAAAACAATCATGCGTACGACATTAGCTGTTATTGGTGGAGCAATTGTATATCGCATTGTTGTAACTTTTGCTCTCCGTTTAGATTTCTTAGACACTGGGGATATGAAGTTAATTACGTCACTTATGGTGATTATAGCATTAGTCGTTCCGAAGATAATTGATAGACAAAAAGAAGCTAATCGAAAGAAAAGAAAAAGGCAAGAATTACAGGCGCGTTTGAAAGGAGAGGTATAATATGTTAGATATAAAAGATATCTCATTAACCTTCAATGAGGCCACTCCAGATGAAAAAAAGGCATTGCAAGGTGTGAACTTAACATTAGAAAAAGGCGATTTCATTACAGTTATTGGTAGTAATGGAGCAGGGAAATCCACTTTAATGAATGTGATATCAGGAAGTTTGATACCAGATGTTGGGGACGTAAAGATTGATCAACATAATGTGACGATACTACCTGAATTTAAACGATCTCAATACATTGGACGTGTTTTTCAAGATCCAATGGCTGGAACGGCACCGGATATGACGATAGAGGAAAATTTAGCAATGGCTTATGCACGAAACAAAAAAAGAAAATTAAAACCAGGTGTATCCAAAAAACGTAAAGTGTTATTTCGTGAGTATTTAGAAACATTAAATATTGGTCTAGAAGATCGTCTAAATGCGAAAGTAGGTTTGTTGTCAGGTGGAGAAAGACAAGCGCTTTCCTTACTTATGGCAACTTTCACTGAGCCTAACATCTTACTATTAGATGAACATACGGCGGCGTTGGATCCTTCACGTGCGGAATTAATAACGAATTTAACACATGATGTTGTTGAAAAGTTTCATTTAACGACGTTAATGGTAACACATAATATGCAACAAGCATTAGATCTTGGTAATCGATTAATAATGATGGATAAAGGTCAGATTATTTTTGATGTAGCAGGAGAAGAAAAACAAAATTTAACAATTGAAAAACTATTATATGAATTTAAACGTATTCGTGGAACGCAGATGGACAATGATCGGGCCATATTAGGATAGGAAAGAACAAGGAAGTGCGCTAGTTTAAGCTAGTGCACTTTTTAAATTGTACTAATCCTTGAAAACAGAACTAAAAGTGTTATAATTATAAAACACAAATGAAGTCTGACTTTTCTAAATTGTTTAATAAATGAAGGTGGGAGAGCAATGATGAAATATGGTTTTTCACATCGTGTACGTTATTTAAGGTCTTCAGCAGTTCGTGATATTCTGAAAGTCGTAAATAAAGGGGATGTGATTTCTTTTGCAGGGGGATTACCAGATGAAGGTTTATTTCCAGTCGAGGCGATGCAACAAGCTTTTACTAAGGCGCTAACATCGGGTAATAAAGCACTACAATATGGTGAAACAGAAGGGCTATTAGCATTAAGAGAAAGGTTAGTAGAAAGAATGAAGTGTAAAGGTATATCGCGACGACCAGAGGATATTTTGGTTACGTCTGGTTCACAACAAGCAATTGATCTGTTTGCTCGTATTATGTTTAATCCAGGTGATATAGTTCTAACGGAAAATCCGACATACTTAGCTGCTTTGCAAGTATTCTCTTCTTATGAAACAAATGTTGTAGCAGTTGATTCAGATCATGATGGTATGCTCGAAACAGACTTAGAGGAAAAGATTAAAACGCTAAAACCTAAATGTATTTATGTTGTGCCAACTTATTCAAATCCAGGTGGAAAAGTATGGTCGTTAGATCGACGAAAAAAATTATTGAGTCTAGCTAAAAAGTACCATGTTGTTATTTTAGAGGATGATCCTTATGGTGATATTCAATTCGAAAAGAAAGAAACACCGCCATCTTTAGCTTCAATGGATCAAAATAAGTATGTACTTTATACAAGTACATTTTCTAAAACCGTTGCACCAGCACTTAGGATTGGTTGGATTGTTGGGCCTCATCAAATCATACGGCTAATGGCACAAGCTAAACAAGCAACCGATCTTCACACAAATTCTATTAGTCAACATGCACTTGTTCATTTGATAGATGATTTTGATATTGATGGACATATTCAACGGATAAGAGATACCTACTATGAACGGATGCTTATCATGAAGAATTTACTTGATCAAGTAGAATTAGAAGGAATGTCTTATACAGAGCCTAAAGGTGGCATGTTTATGTGGGTAAATATGCCGAAACATATTAATACAACAAAGTTATTAGAAACGGCTGTCAGTAAAGGGGTTGCATTTGTACCCGGTGCACCGTTCTACGTTTCAAATCCAGAAGAAAATACAATGCGTTTAAATTTTACGAATGCCAATCCAGAAAGTATTAAGATAGGAATGGAAAGACTAGTTTCAGTAATCGAAGAGACAAAACTTCAGCTCACCTAAAAAAGAAGCCGGCTATGTGTAAAAGCTGGCTTCTTTTATTGATTATATCCAAAAAGTCGTTTCCAGAAGGACGGCTTTTTCTTTTGCTCTGATTCTAATTCTTCTTCCTCTTGTAAATAAATATCTTCTTTATCAATAGCGTAATCATACGTTAATACAAGACCGAAATCCGATTCAGCATCTCTATTATTAACAGTGGTATAGAGGACTTTATGTTTTGTTGCTAATTGGCGATAAGGCTTAAAAAACCCAAATGAAATATTTCCGTTCAACAAAATAGTAGTCGTAGGGTTTTCTTTTATCAGTTGTTCTAATTCTTTTATTCCTTTAGCTTTCATTACTTGCCCTTTTGTAAGTACGAAAACAACTCTTTCACGAAGTGTACCTAAAAAAACCTTTCGTTCAGCAGGGTTAATCTCTTTCGCACCGTAGATACCGTCTTGCAAATAATCTTCTACATCTTTTTTCAAAATTGCACACTCCTTTGGAAAGTAATCAAGCCTTATTATATATGATTTATGTTTCTTTGTAATCTTATACAACTAATTAAATGAAAAAAACCCCCGTAATGGAGGTTCTTTCTAATTAATCTTCGTCTACTGGATAGACGCCGTTCTCATCATGTACTTCATTACCTGAAAGGGCAGGATTGAAAACACAAACCATTCGCATATCAGTTTTTGCACGTAAAAGGTGTTCGTCGTTTTTATCTAGTGCATAAAGTTGATCTTTTTTAATAGGCCACACTTTGTTGTCACTAATTGTTACAACTTCTCCTTCTCCTTCTATACAGTAAACAGACTCTAGATGATTTTGATACCAAATATGCGTTTCTGTACCAGCTTTAATAATGGTGTCATTTACGGAATAACCCATTCCATCACTTTTATTAATTAAACGACGACTAATCCAATTGCCACCGTCTACTTCATGTTTTGTGCCTAATACTTCTTCTAAAGATACAACTTTCATAAAAAAATTCCTCCTGTTGATTATCCTAGTCTAATTAGTAACTGGTTTTTTTACGACTGATTTAATACTTGCTTCAAGTATTTCTAAGCCTTTATTTAATCCCTCATCATCAATGTTTAAGGCAGGGAATAATTTAAATACTTCATCATTTGGGCCAGATGTTTCCATTATAAGACCAAGTTCGAATGCTTTTGCAGCAATCTTATTAGAAAGACCTTCAACTTCTGAAGCAACACCAACCATAAAGCCACGACCACGTACTTCACCTTTAAGTTCCGGATATTTTTCGACCATTGTTTCTAAGAAATCAATGATTGTCTGTGATTTTACTTTTACATTATTCTCTAGTGCATCGTCTCTCCAGTAATCAAGTGCGGCAGTTGCAGTAACAAATGCATGATTATTACCACGGAATGTTCCATTATGCTCACCTGGTGCAAACTTATCTATCTCTGGTTGAACTAATGTCACTGCGAATGGTAAACCATAACCGCTAAGTGATTTAGATAGACAAACGATATCTGGTTTAATGCCTGCTGGTTCAAAACTAAAGAACGTACCAGTGCGACCGACACCTGCTTGGACATCATCAACAATTAGCAAAATGCCCCAACGCTTACATACTGTTTCTATTTTCTTCAACCATTCAAAGCTTGCAGCGTTAATGCCACCTTCACCTTGAACAGTTTCTAAAATAATAGCCGCTGGAATCGCAACGCCACTACCACTATCTTCTAAAAAGCGTTCTAGATATTCAATTGAATGATCATCATCGACATAATTATCATAAGGCATTGTTACAACATTTTGTAATGGGATACCAGCTCCCTTACGCTTCATGGAGTTACCGGTCACAGATAATGATCCAATTGTCATACCGTGAAAACCATTCGTGAAACTAATAATATCTGTTCTACCTGTTACTTTACGCGCTAATTTTAATGCGCTCTCTACTGTGTTTGTACCAGTTGGTCCAGGGAACATAATTTTATAATCAAGATCACGTGGTTTTAAAATAACATCACGGAAAGTTTCTAAAAAATCTACTTTTGCTGTAGAAGCCATATCAAGTGAGTGTGTAATTCCATCACTCTCTATATATTCTATTAGTTTTTTCTTCATTTTATCGTTATTATGACCATAGTTAAGAGCACCGGCACCAGAGAAGAAATCAATGTACTCTTTCCCTTGTTTATCCCACATTTTGTATCCTTTTGTCTTGGTGAAAATGGTTGGAAAACTTCGCACATAACTACGTACCTCAGATTCTAAATCATCAAAAATTTTCATATCTTCACTCACAGATTTGCCTCCTTGTATTTGCTATCCTAAAAGTATTTTCTAAATATTTAATCTATTTAAGTTTCTATTGGACCTACTCGGAAGTTTAGTTCTTCCTCATGCGAGTCATTTGGAAATAGTTCTTGTTTAAAAAACTCACTTACTTCACACTTTGTATTATACTGGCGAGCTAATTTTTTAAATAATGCTTGTGATGCTTTGTTTGATGGGGTTACAGTTGCTTCAACAAAACGGACTTCTTTACATGCGTCTCGTTTAAATAATTCATTTAATAATTTAGATGCAACTCCCTTACCTCTTTGAGATGAATCCACACCTACTTGCCATATGAATACAACATCTGATCTTTCTGGGGGTATAAATGCAGTAACGAATCCCACTAGTTTATCAGCTTCTTTTGCAACAACACATGTTTCAGCAAAATACTCACACATCATTATATATTTGTAAGCAGAATTTTGATCTAAAGTTGATTGATTGACTAACTCCCACATCGCTGCGCCGTCTTCCACTGTTGGTTTTTCTAACCTAATAATATCATTTGGAGCAGTTGTGATTTGACTGTTAATGATAACTAACCCCTTTCTTAATTCAAATTGAATTCTAGCCGTATCGTGTCCATATATTATATTAAGGGCAAATAGAAGTAATGGCAAATAAGGTATAGCGTGATTAATTGGCTCTAATCACGATTACAGTTGATTAGATGTATGAGAGTTGCTTAACTTTAAGAATGCTACCGAATTGTTAGTAATTCTAACAATTCGACCATATTTGCTATTATTTACCTAAAAGAAAAACAAGCGCTAGGCTTTCTAGCGCTTGTTTTTCTTTTTCTCAGCACGTTCGTCTGCTTCTTGCATCCGATTCATTGCTTCCATATCGTCTTTATCAGCTAGTTCTCTTGAAAATTCTACATCTTCATTTTTGGCAATGTTGTTTGTGTTCGTTTTTTTATTCACTTCGTATGTTCCTTTCTTACTTCAAGTTCATTTTAGTTTGAGAAAAAAACGGATAAATATGCATGTTTACCTGGAAACAAATGAATTTCCCTTAATCCAAAAACGCCAAGGATAATTTGTTGCGTCGCCAGCATTATCAATCCCAATTCTGGGGCCAGTTTGAATAGATGATACTGATGTATGAGGTCTAGCGATCCAAAGAGGAGAGTGATTTAGTTGATGTCCATAATCATCCATAGTTATAGATAAAGCTTTGGTTAATTTTCCGGGACCATTAGTTAATTGTTTGTCTTTTGTTATTTTAGGTCTTCTTGTCCTCATTAACTCAAGGTTAAAAGTGGGTTCTACAGCACGAATTAATACAGCTTCTGGTTGATTAACCTTGCCACTTACTACATTAAATAAAGAATGTGTGTGCATGCTATACATGTATGTTGTTCCAGGTTTCGAAAACATTGCTTCTGTTCGTTTTGTTCTTCGATTTAAATAGCTATGGGAAGCTTGATCATCTGGACCGATATAAGCTTCTGTTTCAACAATAATACCGGCAGCATTACCTTCAGTTGTTTCTTTTACTAAGACACAACCAAGTAGTTTTTTTGCTAATTCTAAGGTAGGTTGTTGATAAAATAAATTGGGCAAAGATTTCAGTTCAGATAGGTTAGTTAACATAGATTTTACTCCTTTGCTATTTTTTTATCCTGGTGAATCAGGGAATGGAGTTGTGCTTCGTTAGTATTACCTAAAAAAATAAAGACACTGCACAAAGGCAGTGTCTTTATCGCGATATTATTCGCTTATTTCTTGTGGTAATGCAGTACCAAGTTCTTTGGCAATGCCTTCTGCTAATTCTGGAGCTACTTTGTAAAACTCTTTAAGCTGTCTCGCAACAATTTCTTCATTTCTTACGCCACTCATGTGGTCAGCAAAGTTTTTAATTGTATGTTGACGTTCTGCATCATTCATTACATCACGGAATAAAGCACGAGGTTGTGAGTAGTGATCATCACTATCATATCCTACACTATCTGCTGTTCCAGAAACTTCGAATGGGTTAATTTTGTTTTCAGGCGTTTCTTTTGGACCACTGTAACTATTTGGTTCATAGTTAACAGCTCTGCCACCATTGCCATCAAAACGCATTTGACCATCACGTTGATAGTTATCGACACTAGATTTAGCACGATTAATCGGTAATCCTTCATGATTTGCACCGATACGATAACGGTGTGCATCTGAATAACTGAATAAACGGCCTTGTAACATTTTATCTGGTGAAGCTTCAATACCAGGAACAAAGTGTGCAGGTGAAAATGCTGCTTGTTCAACTTCTGCAAAATAGTTCTCTGGATTACGATCTAATACCATACGACCAACTTCGATTAGAGGATAGTCTTCATGTGACCATACTTTAGTTACGTCAAATGGATCATAATGGTAAGATTTTGCTTCTTCTTCTGGCATAATTTGTACTTTAAGCGTCCAAGAAGGGTGGTTACCATCTTCAATTGCATTAAACAAGTCTTCTGTATGATAATCTGGATTGTCACCAGCCAACTTACCTGCTAAATCAACATCTAAGTTTTTAACACCTTGATCAGTTTTAAAGTGATACTTAATCCAGAATGCTTCACCTTCTGCATTTACCCATTTAAAAGTATGACTTCCATACCCGTTCATGTGGCGAAGTGTAGCAGGAATACCACGATCAGAGTGTAAAATCATGATTTGGTGCAATGATTCCGGTGATAAAGACCAGAAATCCCAAACCATGTTAGAGTCTTTAAGATGTGTTCTTGGATCACGCTTTTGTGTATGAATAAAGTCAGGGAATTTGATTGCATCACGAATAAAGAATACTGGTGTATTATTACCTACTAAATCGTAGTTTCCTTCTTCTGTGTAAAATTTAACTGAAAAACCACGAGGGTCACGTACGGTATCAGCAGAACCTAGTTCGCCTGCAACTGTTGAAAAACGGATAAACATTGGTGACTTTTTACCAGCTTCTGATAAGAAATCTGCCTTTGTGTATTTTGATATGTCATTGTTAGTTACTTCAAAGTAACCATGTGCGCCTGCACCTTTAGCATGTACAACACGTTCTGGAACGCGCTCACGATTAAAGTGTGCTAGTTTTTCTAAAAGGTGTACATCTTGAATTAATGTAGGTCCATGTTGACCTGCTGTAATTGAATTTTGATTATCTCCGACTGGAGCGCCAGAGGCAGTTGTTAAATTTTTTCTCTCGTTACTCACTAAATAACACCTCTCCTTATTAAACTCTAATATTTAAAGAATATATCCTTTATTATAATACAAACTTTATAAAAATCAATGTTTAATTAAAATAATTGTAATTAAAAAGATGTTGTAATTGATTGATAGTTAGTTTGCTAGATAATTATTGTTATATTTAAGTGGTAAGAATTGCATTATGTTATTTTGGTATTTCCCCAATGCAACCCTTTGTATTAGTTGTGATTACGCTTTCCTAAAACAGAGTTTATATTCTAACTAGAATACTTAAACAATATAAATGTATCTAAAAAATTTTATTGATCAGCAAACGCAAGTGAGAATTAGTTTAAAAGACTCGAATTTTTTAAAAATTTGCGCAATAATAGACAGTAATGGAATTAGAGGAGGAAAGTCATGATACTAGAGATAAAGAAAGCTGGTTTGTTGCGTAATGGAACTTGGATTTTGAAAGAACTTGATTGGAAAATTCAAAATCAGGAACATTGGGCTTTGCTTGGCTTGAATGGAGCGGGGAAAACAGCTCTATTACATATGTTATGTGCCTATTATTTTCCGACAGAAGGGGAAGTTACTGTATTAGGTAAGCGATTCGGGAAAGATCGGCTTGGCGAGGAACTACGACAAAAAATAGGAATTGTTTCCTCAATTATTCAGGGACGTTTTTATGAAGCAGATAGTGCCTATCAAATTGTTTTAAGTGGTGCGTTTGCTTCAATTGGATTATATGAAACCCCAACAGATGACATGCGTGATAAAGCGCAAAATCTTTTAAAAGATTTAGGTTGTTTTAGTTATGCGAATCGTAGCTTTTATACATTATCACAAGGAGAAAGACAACGGGTTATGGTTGCACGAGCGTTAATGGCTGACCCAGAGCTATTGATTTTAGATGAACCTACAAATGGATTGGACTTTATGGCAAGAGAACAGCTACTTGAGTCAATTGAGCACCTGACAAATCAGCCTAATTGTCCATCATTTATCTATGTAACACACCATGTGGAGGAAATTTTACAATGTTTTAATAAAACATTGTTACTTAAAAACGGGAAAGTTTTCGAAGCGGGAAATACGAAGGATATTATGCAAGAAGACAAACTTTCAACATTCTTTGGAACTAATATCGAATTAATTTGGCAAGATAATCGACCAACAATACGAAAAAGGTAAAGGTTTAATTTTGACAAAACCATATAATCTCAACAGGATGGAAAGGGCGTATTTTCATTTATGTTAAATCAAGTCAAGCATATATTAGAAAAACTAATGCCTTTTAGTACACCAATCAGTGTCTCTGCATAGTCTTGTTGTTGGCTGATGATTTAAAGCAATTTTCCATCTTTATGCCATGGATATTTGCATTTATGACCTTTTCCGGGAGTTTAAAATCTAGCTTCACTGCATTAAAACGAGCAGTTTCGCATCCCTTACCTATTGTAATTGCTTTGTTTATGTTATATATTATAATGCCTTTATGGGCATGGGGTGTGGGTCATATTGTTTTGCTAATGATACACTAACCATTACTGGTTTAATTTTAGCAATGGTTATACCTACAGGAATTACAAGCTTTATTTGGGTGTCAATGTATTGAGGTAACATAGTTCTAACTCTATCAATTATTTTAATTGATACGATTCGATCGCCGTTTATTGTACCTTCAATAGTAGGGATGTTAATTAATGAATGGACAAAAGGAAAAGTAAGAGATGGGTTAGGGGTAAAACTTAAACCATTTTCAAAAATAGGATTAGCCGCTGTAATTATGATTAATACATCGGTTGTTGCACCTTATTTAAGAAATATTAATAAGAAGTTAATCCTTATTGCAATTGTAGTGTTCTTTATTGCCTTTTGCGGTTGTTTATTTGCTTGGTTAATTGGAATTTCGACTTAACGCGATCGAGATATTATTTCCTTAACATTCACTGGTGGCATGCAGAATATTAGTGCAGGAGCTGTAATCGCTGTAGCATATTTCCCTCCTCCAGTAGCAGTTCCTGTTGTAATCAGTATGTTGTTCCAACAAATTCAAGCATCTATTTATGGACAACTATTAAAACGATATTATTCAAGATCGAGTTATCAATATAATTATTAAGATAGAGTCTAAAACCTTTTTATATAACTACTGATGGGAACTATGAGGTGTGATTAGTTTTTCAACGTAAAAATTCAAGAAATTGTTTGTTTCTTATTTCAATATTGGATATATAACTCAAACCTTTTAAGGTCGTATTGCATAGAATAGACGGGTAGGCTCAAAGCTAAATGAGGTGAAAATGTGCTTTCCGTATTTGAATTTATTTTATTGGGTTTAGCAACTTTTCGACTAGCACGATTATTTGTATACGATCAAATTACCACCAAATTTCGTTTACTCTTTCAGATGGAAGAAGAGAATGTGCTCCATGATGGAACAGTTGAAATCATCATTAGTGGAAAGGGAACAGGAATTAGACGTTTTATTGGCGAACTCCTAGCTTGTCATTGGTGTGTTTCCGTATGGTTTAGTGTTATTTTATATGGAGGCTTATTATTCTTTCCTTTTCTTTTCACACCAATTGTAATCATCTTTTCCGTTGCGGCTATTTCGGGAATTGTGCAAACAATAACCAATTATTTTATTTAAAGAGAAAGATAGTTCACTTTAGCTATCTTTCTTTTTAATCCAATATACGTATTGATTTCAATAAAAAGTGCAGTTCCGTCATATGATGGAACTGCATTCAAATTACTTACGTTTTATTGTCTTTTTACCACACCCACAGCCTCCAGTTCGTCTAACAGGTTTAGCTTTAATAACTCTCCTTTGCGGCATCTTATTCCCCCCTTTCAAGTTGCAGTGGATAACCTTTAAATGAATTATCTTTAATAGTGAAACAAGAAATAGAATATGGTGTTGTTTTAACGAAAGAATAATCATTTTTACTTTTTTATCTGGATGTTGACGTATATCTGTTTTGGATGGTCTTGGACGTGAAGTGGGATGGCTATGATAAATAGCGATAGGTTCTTCACCTTTTTTTGAGATTGCTTGGAGTGTATGTGTTACTTTATCTTCATTGACTTAAAATCGAGTAGGGATGTTTGCTTTGTTTGATAGGATATAAAGGCTAAATATTGTTTTCCCCTTTCCACTTAAAATTCCACAAGTTTCATTTGGCACCTGTTTTATTGCGTCTAATACTAGTTGTTGATAGAGACTTTTTGGTAAAATAAGTATTCTATTTATTTAATTTCTTTTCTAAAAGTACTTTGTTAAATAAAATGCGTTCATCTTTTGGTCTATAGTTACGAGCAAGTTCGTTATGCTGAAAAGATTTCTGGAAGTCTTGTAAATTATAGTAACAAACGCATAATTGCAAGTGTGGATACCAAGTGGAATAAGCTGGATAAGTGAAACTCCATTTGTTTGGATCTATTTCTAATGTTGTTGCTAGTTCATACCAAAAAATTGCATGTTGAAATTCTCTGTTCCTTTGGAAATGAAATCCTATCCGACTAGAAATCTCAGGACGTGGTGTCCTAGCAAACTGAAGAGATTCAAATAGTGAAGCTAATTCATTTTGTTTGTCATCTAGATAACGGTAACAATCAGCTTTATTAATACAAGCATAAACTTTGTCTTCAATCCAACCAGAAGAGAGAGAAATATTTTCTTTATAGCTTTTTATCGCTTCTTCGTAATGTCCATTCTCACGTAATTCATTTCCATAATAAAAATAGTCGCGTGCGGTAAAAGTCTCTCCTTTTTTTCGACGATTTTCATAAATAGCTAAATTTCTCCCAACAGAGTGATTCATTTTTTTGTGTGTTATGGAAATTTCTGAATTGATGATTTTGCCACTGACATTGAGGTAGTTATGACAATCACCTTGCCACTTGAAATTTTTCTCTCTTTTTAATAAGCGATTCAAACGATATTTTAATGTGACATTACCGTATTCATCTGTTTCTGCATTATAATACATGGAAACTGCATCAACGCTTGGATTAAGTGATTTTTTTAGATCTCTTAGCTTTTTCTGATCTTCTGGTAAGATAATATCATCAGCATCTAAGTAGATAATATAATCTTGTGTAGCATATTTAAATGATTCATTTCTAGCAGCGGCAAAATCACCAGTCCAGTCAAAATGGAATACCCTATTTGTATAACGCTTTGCAATTTCTACTGTTTTATCTGTTGAACCCGTATCGATAATGTTAATTTCATCTGCAATATTTTTAATCGTCTCTAAACAACGTGCTAATACTTCTTCTTCATTTTTAACAATCATACACAAACTGATAGATATCATTTGATCTAATCCTTTCATAAGAAGCTAGTTAATAATCATTTTATGTTATGTTGTTGTTTCGGTTTGTATTAAAACCTATAGTTTAAAAATTTTTTTAACGATAAAATAAATAGAAGAGAAAGAAAATTCTTTCTCTTCTAAAATAGTTATTATTACGGAAATACAATTAGATTCAATTCTCTATTAATTGCGTCTGCAGTTTGAACGTTGGTTGCAGTAGTCACAATTACTCTTACAGTATAATCCACAGTATCTGTTGCAGGTGCTGTATCTACATAGGTGTCGGAAAGTGGAAATCTTTCTGTCCCAGCTGATGCGAGTTGACGATTTAAGACTCGTGTTTGAATTAAGTTAGCGTCTCGATATAATCTGACTTCAAATATTACTTGATTATCTGCGGTATTGGTTGTTTCAACGGCTAGAGCGTAATCTATTTTAATGTTCTCGTCTAATTCTACATCGACACCAGCTACCGTAGCTACAGTTACTTCAGTGTTTAAGGGAACAGTTGGTGGGTCAAATACAGAAATTGATCCCGGTGTATTAATAAAGAAAAGTTCTGGTTGTATACCCGTAGGTCCAATAGGCCCTGTTGCGCCAGTAGGTCCAATAGGTCCGGTAGCCCCAGTGGCTCCGGTGGGTCCAGCAGGTCCAGTAGCGCCTGTAGCCCCAGTGGCTCCGGTAGGTCCAATAGGTCCGGTAGCGCCAGTGATTCCGGTAGGTCCAGTAGCGCCTGTAGCCCCAGTGGCTCCGGTGGGTCCAGCAGGTCCGGTAGCCCCAGTGGCTCCGGTAGGTCCAGTAGCGCCTGTAGTACCAGTGGCTCCGGTAGGTCCAGTAGGTCCGGTAGCCCCAGTGGCTCCGGAAGGTCCAATAGGTCCGGTAGCCCCAGTGGCTCCGGTGGGTCCAGCAGGTCCGGTAGCCCCAGTGGCTCCGGTAGGTCCAATAGGCCCTGTAGCCCCAGTAGGTCCGGTAGCGCCAGTGACTCCGATAGGTCCAGTAGCCCCAGTAGCGCCAGTAGGTCCAATAGGTCCAGTAGCCCCAGTGGCTCCGGAAGGTCCGGTAGCGCCAGTGGCTCCGGTAGGTCCAGTAGGTCCGGTAGCCCCAGTGGCTCCGGAAGGTCCAATAGGTCCGGTAGCGCCAGTGGCTCCGGTGGGTCCAGCAGGTCCAGTAGCGCCTGTAGCCCCAGTGGCTCCGGAAGGTCCAATAGGTCCGGTAGCGCCAGTGATTCCGGTAGGTCCAGTAGCGCCTGTAGCCCCAGTGGCTCCGGTGGGTCCAGCAGGTCCGGTAGCCCCAGTGGCTCCGGTGGGTCCAGCAGGTCCAGTAGCGCCTGTAGCCCCAGTGGCTCCGGTAGGTCCAATAGGTCCGGTAGCGCCAGTGATTCCGGTAGGTCCAGTAGCGCCTGTAGCCCCAGTGGCTCCGGTGGGTCCAGCAGGTCCGGTAGCCCCAGTGGCTCCGGTAGGTCCAGTAGCGCCTGTAGTACCAGTGGCTCCGGTAGGTCCAGTAGGTCCGGTAGCCCCAGTGGCTCCGGAAGACCCAGTAGCGCCTGTAGCCCCAGTGGCTCCGGTAGGTCCAATAGGCCCTGTAGCCCCAGTAGGTCCGGTAGCGCCAGTGACTCCGATAGGTCCAGTAGCCCCAGTAGCGCCAGTAGGTCCAGTAGCCCCAGTGGCTCCGGAAGGTCCGGTAGGCCCAGTAGCGCCAGTAGCCCCAGTGGCTCCGGAAGGTCCAATAGGCCCTGTAGCCCCAGTAGGTCCGGTAGCGCCAGTGACTCCGATAGGTCCAGTAGCCCCAGTAGCGCCAGTGGCTCCGGAAGGTCCAGTAGGTCCAGTAGGCCCTGTAGCACCAGTAGGTCCGGTAGCGCCAGAGGCTCCGATAGGTCCAGTAGGTCCTGCTTCCCCGTCACCAATAGCGTCAAGTAAAGCAACATCATCAATAAATATGAATGGTGTATTTAATGCACTATTCGGTTTACTGATAATTACTTGTGCCTGTGTTGTGCCCACGGGTGCTGTAGAAGTAGTTTGATAAATTTCGTTCCAGTTATCGTCTATAACAAGTGGAAGTGTGTCATATGCAATTGTCACGTCTAATCCAGTACCTATTACACTATCTGTAGCGTCTAAGAATAATACTTCGAGAAAAATAGTAGGACTTGCTTGAAGTTTAAACTTTGCTAAAGACACGATCAATTCAAAGCTATCTCCAGACTCAGCGGAAACTGTTTGTGAGATTGAAGCAGGTGCTACACTACTGGGGAATCGTGCAGAATAGTATCCTGAATGGGATTGTTGAACTGTTACAGTTGTGTTTAGAGAATCCCATCCCGTTAAATCACCTGTTTCAAAACTTCCATTTATTATTAAATTTTGGATTGGCATAAAAAAATTCCTCCCTTCAATATATTTGAGATACATTGCTAGTTTCACTAGAAATGCAACTCAATAGTATAGTATGAGAGGGAGAAGAAATTGCAAAGGCGCTTAACTTAAGAGCTGAGGTCCAATCTGAGAATGTGCGAAATTCTAGTAGATTATAATAATGCTAATTGTAGTTTTATGCCGAAAGAATAGTTTAAAGAAAGTGATAACAGAAAAGGTAAGCATTTTTCGTTTGGTTATCTAATCAATCATTTATTTCTCTAGTTCTTTTCCAGCGACTCCAATAACTGTTTTATGGTCTGGAACATCATGGACGACCACTGTTCCAGCACCGATAGTAGACTCTCTCCCAATCGTAACGTTAGGGAGTAGTGTTGCATTGTTTCCTATTTTAGCTCCAAATTTAATGAGTGGGCCTCTAAGTCCAACCCCACCAGAACGCATATATTTATCATTGGAAGTAGAACAACAGGGACCTATAAAAACATCATCTTCAATCTCCATAAAGGCAGTGATATAACATCCTGTTTGTATGGTAACGTTATTGCCGATTAAAGTATTGTTTTCTATTATCGCATTGCGTCCTACTACACTTTGTTTTCCGATTTCTACATGTTCTCTTACGCTAGCTAAATCACCAATAAAAATTGAATCGTGTAAAATACTGCCGCGATAGATCACGCAGTTATCTCCAATCTTCACACCATTCCCAATAACTAATGGTGGTAAATCGGATATTTTATTTTTAACTTGGTTCATCTGCTTATTCCCAGAAGGTGATTTACCCAGAGAAGTCATATTTCCAACAGTAACGTAGTCGTCAATGACAGTATCTTTTTTAATAACACTATGATGGCCAATTGTGACGAAATCCCCTATTATTGCATCCTTTTCAATCACTACGTTTTCTCCTAATGTTACATTTTTTCCTATAAAAGCTCGCTCATCAATCATTATTTTCCCTCCTTATCTGAATTCTGTTGCATTTGGATTGTTGAAAAGTCAGTAATAGGGAAGCGAACTTCTTTGTTCAATTTATCCGAATAATACAATCCAAAAATGAACTCAAGTACTTTTTTCGCCTCATAAACATCTATTGTTGCGGTGTGTTCTGGGTTTGTTAAGGCTTGATAAAAATCTTTATACATATAAAGTCTATCTTCATGATCCATTGCAATCTCGCGTACTTCTTTTTCTGAAATGGACTCATTTTCAAGATAAAAACGCTCTACTTGGTTTAAAGCAGGTCCGCTAAAAGCTACTGTTCCATTTTC
The DNA here is from genome assembly GCF_003426095.1 of Paraliobacillus sp. X-1268. Lineage (NCBI taxonomy): Bacteria > Bacillati > Bacillota > Bacilli > Caryophanales > Bacillaceae > Paraliobacillus > Paraliobacillus sp. X-1268. The sequence goes on along the minus strand of NZ_QJSK01000021.1, from coordinate 3,501 downwards.
ACTAACAACATGTAGGGCATAGCCAATGTTTTTTGGTTGTGTTAGAGCATTTGCAGAAATCGTTCCAGGCACATCGTTTTTAAATTGAATCGTACCAACTGCGACGTCTTCCGTTTCTTTCCATGACGCAAAGTTTTTTGTTTTTCCATAAATGGATTGGATATCTCCCATAAACCAAAGAAGCAGGTCTGCTACATGCAACCCCTGATTCAGCAACATACCACCATCATCTTCCCAAGTACCTCTCCAACTTGCCTGTTGATAATATTCTTTGGGTCGATTGATTTGAACAGATGCAGAGGCAGTATATAACTTCCCAAATTGGTTTTGCTCAATTAATGCCTTGGTTTTTTGGAAAATCGGTCGATAACGAAGTTGATGACACACAAGAACTTGTCGATTACATGCTTCAGATAGAGCGATAATTTCATTTGCGTCTTTTAAAGATAAAACGAATGGCTTTTCAACAATGACATGCTTTCCTTTACTTAGTGCTTGTTTAATCATCGTACTGTGTAAACCAGAAGGCGTAGTGATGATGACGACGTCAATTTCTCCCAATTCTAATAGTGCTTGGTAATCGGTGAATAAAGCTACTGTCTTTTCTTCCTTATTAGTTGGAAGAAGTGCTTTGATTTTATCTGCCCTTCCTAAATCAGAATCGGCTACAGCAATTAAGTGAAACTTATCTTTCAACTGGGAAAGGATTTGAACGTGTTTCTCTGAAATGAATCCACACCCAATTAATCCAGCGTTTAGTAGCGTCATTGTAAATCAACTTCTTTTATCGAATTGATAATTTTTCTTTGTTCTTCATTTGTTAGAAATGGATGCATTGGAATAGATAAGACAGATTTAGATAATGTTTCTGCCTCAGGGAAATCGCCTACTTGATAATGAAGATCTGCGTATGCTTTTTGTAAATGAAGACAGCAAGGATAATAAATTGCTGCTGCTATTTCGTTTTTCTTTAGGTTTGTAATAATCGCATCTCTATTGGTGCTCTTTAGGCAAAAAAGATGATAAACATGCTTGTTATCCTGCTTCTCATTGAGAAATTCAACTGTTGAAAGAGAGCTTAATTGATCTATATAAACCTTTGCTGCTTTTCGTCTCTTTTCATTCCAATTGTCTATATGGTCTAGACACACTAGTAAAATTGCAGCTTGGAGTGAGTCTAGCCTACTGTTATAACCAACTTCATCGTGATAGTACTTTTTATTACTTCCGTGTACACGAAGTTGGCGAATGCGATTTGCTATTTGTGTGTTATTGGTTGTGACAATCCCTCCATCTCCAATTCCACCAAGATTTTTAGTCGGAAAAAAAGAAAAGCATGCTGCATCTCCTAAACTTCCTACTGGTCTATCCTTATACGTAGCTCCATAGGCTTGACATGCATCCTCAATAACTATTAAATTATTATCTTTGGCAATTTGGTTGATTTGATCCATTTCAGCTGCTTGCCCAAATAAATGAATGGGAATAATACATTTCGTTTTTCTGGTAATATGTTTCCTTATTTGAGCTGGATCAATTAAACCTGTTGCAGAATCGACATCAGCAAATACCGGTCTTGCACCAATACGACTAATGGCCTCTGCTGTTGCAATAAATGTAAATGGCGAAGTAATAACTTCATCTCCCTTTCCAATCCCATAAGCGTGAAGCGTTAATATTAATGCATCTGTTCCGCTTGCTACAGTGATTGCATCTGAAACAAGCAAATTAGTCGCAACCCTTTTTTCCAACTGTGCTACTTCTGGTCCTAAAATAAAGTTTCCACTTTGCAATACATTTTTCATTGTTTCTAGAAGTTCTGTTTCAATCGATTGATACTGTCTTTTTAAATCTATTAGGCGAATCATACAAAATCTCCTTTCTAATGTTTACATACTCTAGTTACCTTATGACTATGTCGTAAGAGAAGGAACGGCAAGTAACTAAAGGCGCGTGGGTATGATCACTGATTTTAAAAACTAGTAGCATCGCCTTTTTTAGAAGAAACAAGAACTTGATTCAGTCAAATCTCATATAAAGAAGTAGATTACTATAAATTAGAGAGGATAAATTTGGTATGAAAATTAAAACGGATTCAAATGATCATGTAGTGCAGATGAGTGAAAAGACAATTGGGGTAGTTGGACTTGGTTATGTTGGCTTACCAGCAGCAATCTGTTTTGCTGAGAAGTATCAAGTTATCGGATATGATATTAATGTCAATAAAGTTGAAGCGTTGATAAATGGAAAAGATGAAACGGGTGAGGTAACAAAGGAGCAGTTGCAAGAAACAACGTGTATATTTACAACAGAAGCTGAAAATTTGAGGGCTTGTGACTTTATAGTTGTAGCTGTTCCGACACCGCTTGACCAGGAGAATAAGCCTGATCTATCTTATGTGAAGGACGCAACAAAACTGATTGGAAGAAACATGAAACAAGGTGCAATTGTTATTTATGAATCAACAGTTTATCCTGGTGCAACAGAAGAAATTTGTTTACCACTATTAGAAAAAGAATCTGGATTAACAATAGAAATGGACTTTTCAATAGGGTATTCACCTGAACGAATTAATCCTGGAGACAAAAAGAATACATTTAAAACAATTGGAAAAGTAGTTTCAGGATATAACGAAAAAACTACAAAAAGTATAGAACTGTTATATGCAAGTGTCTTAGAAGCTCCCGTTTATCGAGCAACATCGATTAAGGTAGCTGAGGCATCAAAAGTGGTTGAAAATACGCAAAGAGATATTAATATAGCTTTTATGAATGAGTTAGCGATGCTATTTGATCATATCGGGATAAATACAAACGATGTGTTAGCTGCTTCACGAACAAAATGGAACTTTCATCCCTTTACACCAGGTTTAGTTGGCGGACATTGTATTAGTGTAGATCCTTATTATTTAATTGAAAAGGCTGAGCAAATGGGTTATTCACCAACCTTTATGAAAGAAGCGAGAAAAATCAATGCTTTTATGCCTCGATTTGTAATTGATAAAATTAAACACTATAGTCAACAGCAACAAATTGAATTACATCAGTTAAGTGTCAATATATTAGGAATAACTTTCAAGGAAAATGTACCAGATTTAAGAAATTCTAAAACATTCGAAATCGTAAAAGGGCTACGAAATTTAGGCGCGCACGTTACTATTAGTGACCCACATGCAAGTGGAAAAGAGGTAATGGATATTATGGGGGAGCCGCTTATTCCATTTCAATCATTACCAGAGGCGCATATCAATTTACTTGCAGTTCCTCATCTTGCTTTTAAAGATCAAATCACGCATTCTTATAAGAAGTTATTTGTAAATGATCAGGGATTAATGATCGATCTAAAAGGATTTTTATCCCCAGAGAAATTTCCTGATACAATTGAATGGTGGACACTATAAGTAAAGAAAAAGAGGCTGGGACAAAACTCAGATAAACAATAAAAAGTTGCATCTTCCAACGGTAGTTGGAAGATGCAACTTTTTTATAAAATCGAAAATTT
>NZ_QJSK01000020.1:0-50639 GCF_003426095.1 Paraliobacillus sp. X-1268 | reverse complement strand
CAAATCTAATAATACATAGAATTGAATGAATTGGATTAGTTGGAACGCCGTATGCGGTGAAAGTCGCATGTACGGTGTGAACAGGGGGAAAAGGGAGCGATAACTTCAAACCCTTACCTATCTGTATCAATAAGAAAAATAATAATAGCGACTATATAGAGTGTCAGTAATCAGTGATTGGGGTAGTGATATGGGGAAGAAAATATGGTTATTAATTGTTGAGAGTTTGAGTGTCTTAAAAAAGAAGACATATTCCCTTTAGCCCAGGGAATATGTCTTCTTTTTTAATGCAATAAATGTGCTTTTTGTAAACATGTTGATGGTACCCCAAATAGTATTGCAGAAAAAGCCTTCAAGAAAATATTAAAGGTAAATGTAAGAGATATATTCTATTTCTTAAATGGAATATTCAACAATTCTGGAACTGTGACAAACTCGTACCCTTGCCCTCTGGACGATTAAATGGACCTGAAAACTCTTAAATCACTAAGTCATTCAAAGAAATTATCTCGCTTCCTTTACTTTCATAATAGTCTATCATACCATCAATTTTCTTTTTATCATAACTGGTAATGCAATCTGATAGTACACTAACCCCATAGTTTGATTTACGTAAGTTAAAGCAAGTTGACTTAACACAAGCAATAGCATCTCCTCCAGTGAGGTAGAAGTCGTCTATTTCATTTTTACTAATAAAGTCTGTGAATTCTACACTTGTTAATGCGTTTCCTTTATATTTTGTAAAAACATTTTCTGATACTATTTTCAAATCTGGAGCTAATTCGGCACCTCGTGTACCTGTTTTAAAAGTTCTCGTCCCTGATGACAAATTCTCATGTCTTATATAAACAACATGAATATTATTTTCGACCGCCCAATCAATTGATTTGTTGATATTGTCAATGATATCTTTGTAATTCTTTGTCATGTCATTTTGAATATCAATTATTACTAAAGCTTTTTTCTGCATAATACTTCCTCCTAATTTAATTATGAAAATTCTCTTAACTCGATACTGTCTTCAGTATATAATGTAATAGTGACAAATGATGACATAATTAGAAAAGGATGAAAATCTTGAGTAAGGCAATTAGATTAAATGAATTAAGGTTGTATATTAATCGAGTCAAAAAGTTTAAGGTAGATGATTTAGTAAATGAATTTAATGTTTCAAGAAGAACGATTCTTAGGGATTTAGAAGAACTAAGTATTTTAGGGGTTCCATTAATTTCAAAGGTAGGAGCTAATGGTGGATATCAAGTTTTGGAAGAAAAGAATCTACTTGCTGTCTCTTTTACAAAAGAGGAAACTTTCTCTATCTTTTTTGCTCTTTTGTCTTTAAAACACTTTATTAGCCTACCTTTTGAATCGGAATATAATTCAATCATAAAAAAATTCTATCTGAACCTAAACGGAAAGATGAAAGATGAAATTGATTTAATCAAAAACAAGATTGATTTTAAAATAGATAATCAGAGTAAAGAAAGTCCCCTATTAAAAGAGCTGTTTATGGCGGCAATAGGAAATGAGCCGCTTTGGATTTCTTACTTGGGGGTTAAAAGAGAAATTCAACCAGTTGGATTATTTTCTCAGTATGGAAGATGGTATTGTCCTTCGTATTGTTATCTTAGGAAGGAATTTAGACTTTTTCGTTGCGATAGAATATCAGAGCTCGGATTAAGTGTAAGAAATGACAAGATGAATCTAAAAGAAACCAACTTAAATGATATTATTAACATTTTAACAACAAAAAAAGAGTATGAGCTTATTGTGGAATTAACACCAGAAGGTTTAGAAAAATATAAATCTAATCTTTCGCTATATTATCAAATATCAATAGACAGTAAAGGATATGGAGTCATTAAGGGTTCAATAAGTGAAACAGAAATAGACTTTTTGGCTGACTATTTCATACAAATGGGAAAGCATGCAAAAGTAGTTGAACCCATACAGTTAAGAGCTGAAATAAAAAAGAAAATTTTAGTGTTGAGTGATTTATACCCTGATTTGGTATAGGAAACAAATGAGCTTATTCAACTAATGGGTGCTTTAGTAAAATTACGAGTTGCAATGTTGCAGCTCTTTTTTTGTAAAAAATGATGTTAAACGAAGGGGGAGTTACTTGAATTAGAACAACATAAAATTGCACTTAAATTTAATGTTGTGATATTTTCTTTTTTTGTTAAAATAAAACAGTGGAAATATATTGAAAGGGGATAAAGATTCTAATGTGGATGAACTTGTAATGATTAGAAATTGGATAGATTAATTTTTACTCTCATTAATGAGGGTTATTTGACTATCTATAATCACTCAAGGACTGCATTATTTGGTTTCAAAAACCCTTTTTAAAAGAATGGATACCTTTTATGTGTCTGGCTTTTTAGTGGGACAATTATATCTCCTGTTGACCTTATTTATGCGTCCTTCATTTGGAGGAATATTATAATGAACCAATTAAAAGATAAAATTGCAATTATTACAGGTGTAAGCCGTCTTAAAGGAATTGGAGCAGCTATTTGTAAGGAGTTAGCTGAGACGGGTTATCATATCTTTTTTACTTATTGGACGGAATATGATAAAAAAATGCCTTGGAGTATTAAATTAGATGAACCATTAAAGTTAAAAAAAGAATTAATGCAAAAAGGAGTTAAGGTGTCATGTATGGAGTTAGATTTAACTGAAAAAGATGCAGCTGAACGACTTCTAACAAGTGTTGTTGACCAACTTGGCTATCCTGATATTTTAATTAATAACGCAGCTTACTCAACTAATAACGATTTTTCTAATTTAACTGCCGAAGTATTAGATAAACATTACTTGGTAAATGTTCGTGCGACGACATTATTGAGTGGTATATTTGCTCAAAGGTTTGATAAGAAATCAGGTGGAAGAATAGTCAATATTACTTCAGGTCAGTTTCAAGGACCAATGCCTGGTGAATTAGCTTATGCAACAACAAAGGGAGCTATTGATGCTCTAACTATTACATTGTCGGCTGAACTAGCCCCGTTAGGTATAACAGTCAATGCAATAAATCCAGGTCCAACTGATACTGGCTGGATGACAGAGGAAATAAAAACTCAATTAAAACCGATGTTTCCTTTTGGTAGAATGGGGGAACCAAAAGATGTTGCAAAAACCATTAAATTTCTAGTGAGTGATGAAGCAGATTGGATTACAGGTCAGATTATACATTCAGAAGGTGGATTTAAAAGATAAACTAAACAAAAGGCACTTACTTTGGAGCCTTTTTGTTGTATAAAATAGTAGTATTATGAGTTTGTGAACTATTGTACTTAAAGTAACGGGTAGCAAGAGCTGAACAATGAGTTATTGATTGGCATCTCCTTTTGTATTAACAGGTATGTGGGATATGATTGAAACTTTTTTGATAAAGATTCGTAATAGCTATTAAAAGGAAATTAAAATGGAAGGGTGGAAGTTTGAAACAATCATTTTTATATGGATTAATATCACTAGGTTTAATAGCAATAATTTCGATATTTAGTATTGAGTTATTTTTGAAAGTAACAGCTGTAATTTCGATTGGAACTGTAATAATTTCAGCATTATTTTTGAGAACTCTAATTCGAGGAAAAGAGTATAATGTTAATTCAAATCCAAGTGATGAACGTGAAGATAGATATGTTGGATTAGTTGTTGCAACATTCGGTTTTCCTTACTTAATTATGTTTATTATTATTCTCGTGTTTTCAAATTATATCTAACTTTTTATTCAACTATTGGGTGCTTTAGTAGAACAAGGAGTTGTCTATTTGACAGCTCTTATTGCTTATTGAAGTAACGCCGCAGGAATGTTGAATAAGGGAGGTTATAAAAATGAATTTGGACAAGAAAGATAAAGATTTAGGAGACTTAAACAAGAAGAAAGATTTTACTGATACATATGGGTTTATTTTTATATGTGTAATAATCGCAGGTTTTGTTTCGGTTTTTATTATTAAATAGTTCACAGCATTGATTAATGGAAGCGTTCCTGCAGTAAGACAGGGACGCTTATGTAAGTAAAACAGAAGAAATACACTTAAAGTAACGGGTGCGGCACTATAACAAGTTAATTAAAAGAAAATTTTAAACTTTTTTGTATCTAATTTGTGTTTATAGCAAGGGATAGGAGGGATTTTAAAATGAAAAAAGTATTTAAAGCTACGTATGAAGGACACCAAATTCAAGTAGTGAATACTTGGTTTAATGGGGAAAAGTTATATGTTGATGGAAAGTTACAAGACGTAAATATTGGTCTTGGACTAACAAGAGCGACTTTGACTGGTATCTTAAAAAGCAGTAATGATCTCACTGAAAATATTAAAGTAAGCATTGGAGGTTGGTTCACAGTAAATTGCAATATTTTTGTTGATAATGTTTTAATTTATCCAAAACAGGCACATAAAGAATAGCTACTTGTGAAGAAAAACACTTAAACAAACGGGTGCCTTTACTTTAATAAGGTGAATGCACCCTTGTTTCACTAACGAAGTATTTAGTTAAAAAAAGTAAATGATTAAAAACATAGTTATATGAAAGAAAGGAAATGAGGTGAATATATGAAAACACTATCACCATTTATATTTTTAGTCCTTCTATATTGGTATTCTTTTCATTCAAATGATATTAGTTTCTTGCATAAACCTATTGTCTCTATCTTTTTATACATCACATCAATAATAGTTTGTGCTTTAATGATAATAAATGTAAAGAAAATGAGAACGAAATAAAGCAAAAACATGAAGATGTGTACGGTCTTTTACGAGAAGAATATATAAAAAGTTATTAAAGTAATGGGTGCTTTACTTCAATAAGACGCCTAATCAAAAGACATTTAAATTTTCATGTAAATATTTAGTAAGTACATGTACAGGGAGAGAAGAGCTAATGAAAAATGAACGGAAAATAGAAGCTATATTTTTAGACAGAGATGGAACAATTGGAGGAGATGACACTGTACATTATCCAGGAACATTTGAATTATTTCCATACACACAAAATTTGATAGATGAACTAAAGAAAGCTGGTGTAAAATTATTCTCATTTACCAATCAACCAGGGATTTCAGAAAGGAAAGCAACTATACAGGACTTTACTGAGGAACTAATTAGATTTGGTTTCGATGATGTTTTTATCTGTCCACATAGCCATAGTGAAGGTTGCATTTGCAGAAAGCCAAATACAGCTATGCTTATCAACGGTGCAAAAAAATATAATTTAAACTTGGAAAATTGTGTAGTCATTGGGGACAGATGGAGTGATATGTTAGCTGGTGCTAAAGTCAAATGTATTAAAATACTTGTAAAAACAGGGGCAGGTCAATCAGCATTAAATGAACACTATGACAAAATAAAAGATATAAAAATTGAATATATTGCAGAAAACCTCAAAGATGGAGTAGAGTGGCTTAACATTCAAAATTAATTTGTATATTGAAAAATTACGTTTTTGCGAGTGTTTTTTGAGAAAGATATTACAATTAACAGGTAGTTGTTAATCTATATACTTAAATAAACGGGTTCTTTAGTAAATAAGGACTGGTCGCTTCGATTGTTCCTATATTCTTATTCAAGTAAAGGCCAGGATTATTGAATAAGAAAGGGGAGAGGTTTCGTGGAAAAGGTTAAAATCCATCCGTTAATAATATTGGCTTTAATAATAAGTTCTATCTCGATGGCACTTTATGCTTATCGAAACTATAGTAATCAGGAAATAGGCTCTGGGATAGTATTTACAGTATTATTTATCTTTTTAGTCGGATTGGTCATTCATAGTATTATGAGGAATAAAAAAATAAATAATGAAAATACCAAATGAATTCAATCTTATTGAACAAACGGGGGCAATAGTTGAACAAACTGTCGCTGCAATTGTTCAACTTACTGGCAGGTAAATAGTATAAGAAAATAAGGACCAAAATAGTTCTCTTATACAACCGAGTCATCTATTAAAATCATGATTCAATCATCGCTAAGTCACTTGTAGCGGTTTCATTTGTTGGGTTTATATTTTTGTTAATTCCATCATTAAAGTCAACCTTGAATTAATAGAAAGAATCAGGAGGCGAGTATATGAATTTATCCATTTTTAAAGATAGTAAATTTTCTATCGGAATTATTTCTTCTTTTATATTAAGTCTTATAGCAGTAATAACCGCAGCTACATTAGACAATGAGTATTGGGTTGTATTTATTGTTCCTTCATATATATTATTATTTTTAAGTATTCGAAGAGCAGATAAATTATATAAGGAAAAAGGTAAATAAAAAAGAATTGATCCCAAAACTAACTATGGCTTATTAAACTATAGGGTGCAATAGTAAAATGAGCTATCGCTGACCATTGTTAAATTAACGAAGCAGTTTAGTTCAAGCAGTTCATGGTTCTGTAGTCAAATTATACAAGAACATCACAGGGGAGATATTAAATGATTAAAGGAGTATATGAATTTATAAGTGAAGCACAGTTAAAAAAGTATGCAGAACTTGCTGTACGAGCTGGTGTAAATCTGCAAAAAAATCAATTATTGATTATTCATAGTGATATACAAAATGCTACGTTTGCACGTCTAATCCAAACGGTAGCCTACGAAGCAGGAGCTTCAAATGTTTTTATAGATTGGACAGATGAACAGTCTACCAAAGAATTTTATTTAAATGCAGCAGATAGTGTCATCGATCACTTTTCAGAATGGCAGGCTATCCGTTTTAAGGATTGGAACGATGCTGGTGCTGCTTACATCCATATTATTTCGGAAAACTTAGATGTCTTTAAGGAGATTTCTACAGAGAGGATAAGTCGTTTCCAAAAAGCTTCTCGTACCAAATTGAGGGATCATTATGCGAAAATCAGATTCCACGAGGTACGCTGGTGTATTCTAGCTGTCCCGCACGTTTTATGGGCAACTAAAGTATTTCCCAACCTAAGTAAAGAAGAAGCTTTACAATCATTATGGAAATTAATTTTAAAAGGATCTCGGGCAGATGGAAAAAATCCTATAAAAGATTGGGAGAGTCACAATGGAGCTTTCGAGTCTCGAAAAAAAATCCTAAATAAGAGCCAATTTGAAGCCCTGCATTTTACAAATAACTATGGAACTGATTTATTAGTTGGTCTACCTAAAAATCATCGCTATATCGGTGGGGGTGTCATAGATGAAAATGGATTACCTTTCTTTCCGAACATTCCTACGGAAGAAATATTTACCGCTCCCCATAAAAATAAGGTGAATGGCAAATTGGTAGGTACTAAACCTCTTATCTTTGGGGGAAGTGTCATCGATGAATTTTATCTAATTTTTAAAGATGGACGGATTACCGACTATTATGCCGCAAAGGGACAAGAAGTGTTACAAAATCTCATTGAAACAGACGAAGGTTCGCATTATCTAGGTGAAATTGCCTTGGTCTCTAATAAATCTCCTCTTGCTCAGGCAGATACTCTTTTTTACAATACCTTGTTTGATGAAAATACAGCCTGTCATATTGGAATCGGAAATGCATCTCCTTCCAATATTCAAAATGGCATTGACCAATCTGAAGAAGAGTTGAAGGCAGCGGGTCTGAATACTTCACTTTTGTTAGTCAATGTGACCTTTGGTACCGAAGATATGAAAGTAGTGGGTATTAAAGAAGGTGGAACTGAAGTTCTGCTAATGAAGGATGGGAAATTCCAATTCTAAATCGTCTACAAAACAGAGAAAACTGATTTTTTGTGGATTATACTTAGTGCTAGTTATAATGAAAACAAACTGGACAGTATTCCTCAATGAAATCTTTAAAAGGAAAATCTGCAATTACTTGGGGACTTTTAGAAGATTGGGAAATGCTTATTTTTAAATAAATGGGCTTATCTTGAACAAGACATGTAGCCTTCTTGGATTTTAGTTGAAGAAGCATCTAAGGGGGAGAAAGATGTATACCACTGTTTATATGATAAGACACGCAAAATCGCCATTTGTTTTTGGACAAGAAAGAACAAGGAAACTATCCTTCCAAGGTGAAACAGATTCAAAGAATGTCACGAATGTAATGAATGACAAGATAATTGATGTAATTGTTTCAAGTCCATATACAAGAGCGATACAAACAATTGAAGGAATTGCCAATGCTAAAAATATAGAAATAAAATTATTTGAAGAATTGAAAGAAAGGCAATTAAAAGGGTCTTATAAACTACCAGAAAAAGAAATACAACAGGCTATAAAAAAATCCTTTGAAGATATTGATTTCTATTTATCAGGCGGAGAGTCTGTAAGAGACGTACAAAATCGAGCTTTACCTGTATTCAAAGACCTTTTACATAATTATGAGGGAAAGACGGTTGTTATAGGGACTCACGGGAATGTAATGACAATTATTATGAACTATTTCAATGCCGAGTACGGATATAATTTTTGGGAAAGCACATCTAAACCAGATATATATGAGTTGAAATTTTTAAATACAAAACTTCAGTTTGTAAAAAGATTGTGGAATTAAAGCTATTTTACTAACGGGTGCTTACTTTAATATGCTGAATACAGTCTTGATTCTACTAAAGAAGCAAGTTAATTGAAAATTTGTGTGTGTAACTTGAGTTCAAGAATCGGATCAATTTAGTGAAAATTAAGGTTGCCTTAGAATAAGGATCTGAGTCTGCTATATCGGTATCGTTTAGCTGAAAGATAATAAACGAATGGGGTGATATTAATGTACACAACAGAAGACCTAATTAATGACTTTGAAAGCTTTAACCTCTATGTGAGTTCATTGAAGGCAATTGAGGAGACTCTTTTCTTTGAACCAATTGCAGAAGGTAAATGGTCTATAGCGGAGATCTTTAGTCATATATCATTTTGGGATAGGTACATTCGCGAAGAAACGTTGCCACAAATGAAAACTAATGCAGTCATTGAAAGTATTGATTTTGAAACATTAAATAAACAAGCAGCAAAATACGCATTATCTGGTGTATCACAAAAGAACTTACTTCAACAAAAACTTGAAGAAAGAACTCGGCTTGCATCTGTGTTAAGAAAAAAAGATGAGGAGGAGTTTTTTGCAAAGTTCACACTGAATGGAGAAGAGATCGATAAGTATTCAGGTTACCCGCATACCATTTTTAATTATATAGCAGGATTTCAATGGCATGACAATCACCATAAACAGCAAATTGATGAGTTTTTGAAAGAAAAGGGAGTGGAGTTGAGGGTTCATAAAAACATGTAGCTTCTGTTATGACGCTACTGGCAAGATTATTTAGAAGAAAAGTGGTGATGAACATGGCTAAAGAAATTACTTTTAATAAAAAATTGCTGTAAATGTTTTTGTTTTTTCATTATTGGCCGAGTAGCTATAGCAGCAATCTACTATTTGTTTGTAAATTAGATTAGTAAGCTAAAAACAAAAGGAGACACACGAATGGAAATTGAAACAAATAGATTAAGAATTATATCTTGTACAGCAGAAACAGTCGAAACTGCTATAAACCAAAACTATGATAATGGACCTGAAATATCAAACTATTTGGAGCGGTTAAATAAAGATTCTTCTATACTAAACTGGGGGAGTTGGATGGTTGTTCGTAAATCTGATGATACAGTAGTAGGAGATATAGGTTTTAAAGAGAAACCAGATGAAAACGGAGTAGTTGAAATTGGTTATGGTTTCCTCAAAGATTATTGGAATAATGGTTATGCTACGGAAGCTGTTGAAGCATTAATAAAATGGGCTTTTAGTACATCTAAAGTAGAAAAAGTAATAGCTGATACACTGCAAGATAATTATGGTTCTATTCGAGTTTTAGAAAAATTGGGTATGAAAAAAGTTGGATATACAGAAAAAGTAATTGATTGGGAATTATCGAAGAAGGAAAAGTTATATATTAACAATTAAATTATTATAAGTTATAATAATCTTAATATTTCAAATGAGGTGACGGAATGTCTAACCATATTGTTCGAAGTAATTAGTTTTCGGGCTGGAAAAAACGCGTACCAGCCAGAAAGGGTGAAGTTTGCCATTTTTTCGAAAACTATAACTTTGAACAGTGGCGGTAGTCATTATGCAAACTAAACCCCAAGACACTGAACACTGTGTCTTGGGGTTTTTACACTTGAAAGGTGGATATAAATTATGATTGAATTTGACTATAAAAGCTTTTATGACAAAGTTGGAAAAACAAACGGCTGGGATTTCAGTAAATTACAGGTTAGATCAGAAGTAGTATCATGGGATTTCAATGAAGAAGTAAAGAAAAAATCATCAAATGTAGACATACTTTTAGACATTGGAACAGGTGGAGGAGAAAACGTATTAACTATTGCTGCTTCGTTCCTTTTCTTAGTCGGTATAGATTCATCTTATGGAATGATTGAAACAGCTCAAACTAATTTTAAAAAAGCTGGTATATTAAATGCTCGATTTTCTCAAATGTCTTCTGACAAATTAAAATTTCCTGCTGGATTTTTTGATGTTGTCACTTGCCGTCACGCACCATTTAGTTCAATGGAGGTTAATAAAGTACTGAAAAAGGGCGGATACTTTTTAACTCAACAAGTCGGTGAGGGAGATAAAATAAATATAAAAAGAGCATTTAATCGAGGGAAATTAGTTGAAGAGAATGGGACATTATTAGCAAGGTATGTGCGAGAATTAAAAGAATCTGGTTTTTCTGAAATTCAATACTTCGAAAATGATGCTATTGAATACTACCAAAGACCCGAAGACCTCATATTCTTACTAAAACATACACCAACCATTCCTAATTTTGGTGAAAAAAGTACTGATTTTGAAATATTGAATGATTTCATAGAAAACCATAGAACTGAAAAAGGAATTCGAACAAATTCTAAAAGGTTTCTCATAATAGCAAAGAAGTGAGAATGATAGTTTAATCTAAAAAAAGTATTTGGAATGAGTCAGTTATCAGATACTATATAAATAAAGTGAATTGTTAGGTTGTGAAATATAATAATCGAAGTAACGGATGAAATTTTAAAAAGATGCTGTCATTGTTAAACGAATGAGCAGAAGAATACAGGGAGAAAGGAAAATATAATAAACATTGTGAAAAAATGGTATAATTAAAAAATCTAAAAACTAAGTGAGATATTTTTAGGGAATAGTTTTTAAAGGAGGCGTTCATTATGACAAACAATAGAATCTCTATTATTAATGACTATAAGGGGTTAACGACTAATTAAAAATTGTTTAGCGTTTCCCCGAATTTTGAAAGGGGAAAATTATGAGTACAGAAAATGTGAAAATTGTAGAATTAAATGCAGAAAACTGGTACGACTGTTGTGAATTAGAGGTATCAACAGAACAAGAAGAATATATGGAGCCTAATGCTATATCAATAGTTCAATCAAAGTTTGAGCCTACACTAAAGCCATATGCAATTTATGTTGAAGATAAAATAGTTGGATTTTTGATGTACAATTCTGTTCAAGAAGAACTTGATGGTTATTGGGTATATAGAATAATGGTAGATAAAGAATTCCAAGGAAAAGGTATAGGTAAAACTGCAACTAAGTTAATGATTTCAGAAATGGCTAAATTACCTAATGCAAAAAAATTGTTGTAGGTTATCATCCTGACAATTTGGGAGCACATAATTTATACTCGAGTTTGGGTTTTATTGATAAAGGGCATAGGTTCGGTAAGGAAATGGCAGTTATAAAAATTATAACCGAGTAATAGGTCGATAGAATAATTAATAAGAAGGGACCATTCTTTGGTTCTTTTACTTTAAGGAGCGTGATGTTTTATGAAAAATATCTTAACAAAAAACACCTCATACATTATCAAATGGAGGAGTTCGTTTTAAACGTTAAGGACCCTCCAAAATATAAGGAGGAAATTTCTTGTATCAACTTCAGAAGTTAGGGTTCGGATCATTTTTTAGTAATCAAATAAGAAACATCGATTATTCAATTGGAAGAGTAGCAACAAGCTCGAATGGAATTCTCAAGGTACTTTCACCTGAAGGAGAATTTTATTGCCATTTGTCAGGAAAGGTGTACCACCATTCTTCAACTTCAAGAGATCTTCCGTGCGTTGGAGATTGGGTTTTATTTACCCCTTTAATTGAAGAATACAAGGGTGTAATTAACCAGGTCTTGAAAAGAAAAAGTTTAATATCCCGTCACGCTGCTGGAGATGTTAATGAAGAACAGTTAATAGCAGCTAACGTTGATTTCGTTTTTTTAGTAAATGCATTAAACAACTTAAATATCAGATTGATGGAGCGATACTTAGTACAGGTTTATGAAAGTGGAGCATCTCCTATTATTATACTGACCAAAAAAGATTTAAGTGAAGACGTTGATGCTAAAATAAAATCTGTTAAAGACATTGCTTTTGGTTCACCTGTTATTGCCATTGATACACATAATGATGAGCTTGAATTTATTAAGGCTTTTTCTAAAGAGGGAATTACAATATCTTTATTAGGTTCATCTGGAGTAGGGAAATCTACGATAATTAATAGGTTATTAGGTAAAGATGTGCAAAAAACTCAAAGTGTGAGAGAAACGGATTCTAAAGGTAGACATACAACTACTCATCGAGAGTTATTTCTTATACTAGATGGTGGAATCATTATTGATACTCCAGGAATGCGTGAACTTCAACTTTGGTCAGGGGAAGAATCTACAAGTGAAGTTTTTCAAGATATTCTGGATTTAGGCAATGAATGTAAATTTCGTGATTGCAAGCACGATAAAGAGCCAGGATGTGCTATTAAAGAAGCTCTCGATACCGAATTAATTTCTGATGAACGATTTAAAAGCTATATGAAAATACAAAATGAACTCAAATTTTTAGACTTAAAAAGCAAATATGGTACACACATAGGAACTCGAATTCATATGAAAAATCTTCGTAAAAAAAATAGGGACTATTGTTAAAGAAGAATATTGCCCCTATGTTATTAAACTAAAAAAAGCGTTAGTTCAACAAAAAAAGTTTTGAAGAGCCAGTATACACATTATTTTATTCATTAAAATGTATACTGGCTCTTTGTTTTTAAAAGTCAGAACTTTGATTTACAGATATCTTTAAAGTAGAGTTTGCATTTCTATTATCTCAATTTGGGATTTCTTTCTCTACTCTTTTTAATAATAAAAAGAATAATAAAAAGAAAAAGTGTTGAAATAAAAACTGCATGAATAGATGAATCAACACCATTGCCAAATAATAATAAACCTATATAAAACAATAATGCTAAACAATAAACTACAACCGCTATAGCGACAATCACTTTTTCGGTCCCCTTCATATTTATCTCCTTCCATTTATAAATCACTTTACGATGTTAGCATAAATGCAATACTGCTTAATTACTAAGTACCTGTTGTAATCCACCATCCTCTAGTATTTCAAAATAGCTTATCACTTTTTGATCGTTCACACGCGCTCGCCCGCTTACCACGGCTTCTTCATTCTCACCATAGGAAACACTAAGAGTGAAATTGTATAGTCCATCTTCATTATCACTTTTTTCCAACCTTATGTCGTCGGCTCGCAAAGTGTGATTAGAATAATATGCTGGCACCTGATACATAAAGGCGTATGTTGTGAGATATTCTTGATAGATATCTTCTGTAAAATAAGCACCAAAGTTCTCTTCAAGATAGACATTTAAATCTGTACTTTCTTCAGGCACCACTTCATTAGTGCCATCTAAGATCGTTGCATTTTCAGGAGATTCGATTAAACGAATTAACTCCTCATCAGCTGTGGAAAATTGTTCATTCAAGACATGTTCGATCACTTCCTCTTTGCCACGATCATCAACAAAAAACCATTGCTTACCTCCAAGAAAAACGATTAATCCCACTAATAAAATAAAGACGATACCAATAATCAAGTAATGTTTTGGTTTATTCGTACTATCCATTAGATCAGCACTTCCCGAGGTGGTTTAGAAGCAATTCTATGTGCACGTTATTAATTGAATTTTTTGATTTTAAGAAAGTTAGAATTTATTACTGATCCCGGAAGGTTCCCTGCTTCCTTTAGATTTTTTCGTATTATACTAGGACTTCTATAATGAAGCGTTAAAATCCTTCTTATTTTATGAAACTGAAAATTAAGAGGTGGAAAAATAGACTAGTAACTCTACTTATTGGCACTAAATAAAATAGACTTAGAATTAGCTCTAAGCCTAAGGACGTTTCCGCCACTATCATTTTTATTCTTCTTTTTTAAATACAAGTGAATGATTGAATTTGTCGTAAGCTTGTTCCAAAATATACCCATCTAAAACCATTCCAGCGGTATCCAGAAACAGAATTTCGACCTAAGAAGATTGGATAAAACCAAAATTCTTGAAAACCTCGCATCCATACATACGTAAATCTGAATAAACACCTTCTAATACTCCCTGGATCAACAGCAAACGCTTGAGCTTGCTGAGTTTGGGCGGGAACATAGGATGGTGGTGGTGAAGAAGGAGGGCCAGTTTCTGGTCCTTGACCTTGACCAGATGGTGCAAATGGCGGTGGTGAACCTGGAAAACCTGGTGAGGGTTGCATCGTGCCACCTGCCCATGGGAAACTAGGAATAAGTTGTCTTTCATCTAAATTTCCATAAGAATAAACGTCCTGGCAATCACTTTTCCAATATTGTTGTTGTTCATCATTCGAATACAAAATATCACTCCTTAACTTTTATCCATACCATCCTATTCATTAGGCATTCGTTTATAAACTTGGACTACTTTAAATGTGTGAATACCTATGTGAAATTGGAAAAAGATAGTTGAAAAATTTGTGTAGAGGAGAAACCATGCTAAAAACTGAAGAGCAGATAATATGCCCTTCAGTAAGGAAATGAAAAATACATTGCTAGGTTATGGTGGTGTTATGGTTTAGGAGTAGAAAGATGCACCAACAATAATCAAAAGAATAAATAATACAACAATCAAAACAAAACTTTCATTACTTTGACATCCCATAAGAATTCACCTCCTTTAAACAATACATAGTATTATTTTTTTAAAAACTTGATTGGACATTAAAGGATTCTGGGGATGGTTTTCTTATTCCTACAGACTTTTCCGCACTATAACAGTTTTTAGAAAGAAGAGTTGAATGCTTATACAAAACTCCAGAGTACGGTAATTTTTATTGGGGAATTTTTGGGGATAATGAGTTTGATGATCGAAAAAAAAGACCTCAAAATAGAGGTCTGACTAAAATAGTATATTTACTGAAATTAATCCAATGATACAAACGCCATACATAGACCAGGCAAAAATTTTATTGTTTTTAGGTACTTCCTTAGTTTTAAATACGTTGATAAACTTGTATGTCAAAAATAGAAATGCCAAAATAGAAACGATTAAGAGTTCATTCATTACCGATTTCCGCCTTTACAAATTAATTATTAATATATATATGATAACAAAAAATTGAAAAGTATCAATATACTGGATTAAAATGAAGCGGAGAACCGTCCCCTGTTTCCATTAGATGTTGTCCGCCTATTTTTCATGATAAAATAAAGAAAATCAAAAACTTAGGATGTGTATCATGACCAAGCATATGATTTATACAATGAGCTTCGCAAGTGTCTATCCCCATTATGTTAAGAAGGCTGAGAAGAAAGGTCGTACAAAAACAGAAGTCGATGAAATTATCTGTTGGTTGACAGGCTATAGCCAGGACGAATTAGATGCGCAACTTGAGAAACAGACAGACTTTGAGACCTTCTTTGCGGAAGCACCCAAACTAAATCCTTTCCGGGCTTTGATCAAAGGAGTGATCTGTGGTATCCGAGTGGAAGACATCGAAGAACCGACTATGCAAGAAATTCGTTATTTGGATAAAATGATTGATGAATTAGCAAAAGGAAAAGCGATGGAGAAAATTTTGCGGAAATAGTATTTATTTTAATGAAATCTTTATCAAAAATGAGCCCTGTTGGCTCATTTTTTTATGGGAACAGATTTAGAGCTTGATTAAAGAAGCAAAGAACCGTCACCTGCTTCCTCTTGACAACTCACGCTATTCTGTATTACTATATACTAGTAGCTAGTATTACTTATTACCGTTGTTATAAAATATAGTGAAATATAAATGAGGCGATAATTTTGGAATATATCACAGAAATGTTGAAAGGGGTTCTTGAGGGGTGTGTGCTTGAAATCATCAGTCGTGGCGAAACTTACGGTTATGAAATTACGCAACAGCTACGAGAACTTGGCTTCACTGATGTGGTTGAAGGTACAGTTTATACGATTACCATGCGGCTTGAAAAAAACGAACTGGTAGAAATCGAGAAAAAAGCCTCCACTAAGGGACCACCAAGAAAATTTTATACACTAAATAAAGCAGGACAAGAACAGCTTGAAACTTTTTGGAGAAAGTGGGAATTTGTTTCAAATAAAATTAACGAACTCAAAACTAAAATAAAGTAAAAAGGAGAATGAATATGCGTATTTTTGAAAAAATTGTTGGTAGTATGAATGATAAGCGGGAATGGAAAGAGATGGAGGCACGTGCGAAGGCACTTCCAAGTGAATACCATAACGCTTACAAAGCGATCCAAAAATATATGTGGACAGCTGGTGGACTTACCGAATGGAATGACATTAGTCGTATCTTTAACGGCATTTTAGACATGTTTGAGGAAGGTGCAGCAGAAGGTAAGAAAGTCACTGACCTTACGGGTGAAGATGTGGCTGCTTTCTGTGATGAACTAGTGAAGGACTCGGAAACATGGAAGGACAAATATAGTGCTAAGTTAAACAATACGATTGCTCGTGACTAAAGTAAGATAGAAATAGTATATTCTATTTGTGTATTACATTTATAGTTAATATTTTTTAATGCACTTTTTCAGCGGGAGGATTATATGTACAAATATTTAAGCTTTATTATGCTAATAACGGTATTCCTTCTATTATTATTAGCCTTCAATAAAATAACCTTAGGTCTGTTTTTTGTTATTTTAGTCCCATTAGGCATAGCCATGTTAATTAAAGGGATTATAGAAATCAAAAAAATCATAAAACAATATACGAATTAATAGTAGTTGTGGTAACTGATTGATTTGATGGTATGCATAGTCTCGTTTCATAAGGTAAAATTATGTTTGTGGAATATCTAGTAAGTAATTTTAAATAAAGATACCTGCCACTTTAAATGGACAATTGTCTCTTTGGAGTGTCGGGTATCTTTTTTTGTTATTTAAAAATGGCTTATGAGTATATTTCAGCTTAACTTCTAACTAGAAAATAACTTCCAATTAGTTGTGAATGATAGCGTATGTATTAATTTTCACGGGGAACGCTCTTACTATAGAAAAATTTAGGAGGTGTGGTCCGAAATGGATATTGCTATCATGGGGGCTGGCCTCTCCGGTTTGGCCTGTGCTATTACGCTTGAAAAAAATGGTGTTACGCCAACGATATATGAAAAACGGAGTAAAGTAGGGGATCGTTTTGTTAACGGAGAGGCGCTGCTGTCTATTTTCACAAGACCAGTTCATGATTGTGTTGAATCATTTTCAGAAAAATATGGGGTTTATCTTAAACCGACTTCGAACATCCAGAAGATAGAGTTTTTTCAAAGAATGAAATGGCAATTATAGAAGGTCAGTTAGGTTTCACGAATATTCGTGGTAGGGAACAAGATTCATTTGAAAAACAGCTAGAAGAACAAACGAAATCATCAATTCACTTTAATTCAGATGAAACATATGAACAATTGATTCGTAAACATTCACATGTGGTGATGGCAACTGGAGACGGTGCTTATGCAAAGAAGACACGAAATTTTAGAGAAGACTTAACTGTTTCGATAAAAGGGGTGACAGTTGAAGGGACGTTTGACCGTTATACTGTCTTGACTTGGATTGATTATGACTTAGCACCTTTTGGGTACTGCTATCTTATTCCATTTTCAGAGAAAGAAGCAAATATCTCAATAGCTATCCCAGACTTACCTGAAAATGAAGCTGTAAACATCAACAATCTATGGAGCGTTTTTTACGAAAAAGTCCGTTCTCAGTTAAAACAGGAATTACCAATAACCGATCAGTTCCAAATTACTGGTTACCCAATAGGAATTTGCAAGTCAGGACGGATAGGAAATACATTTCACGTTGGAAATTGCTTTGGAACCACGATGCCCTTTATGGGATATGGACAGTATGCATCTATATTAAGTGGAATTTATGCAGCTTATGATTTGTGCGGTTTAGGGAAGTATGAGGAACTAATGAAACCACTTCGTCAGAGCTATCAAGATTCAATTGTTTTAAGAAGGTCGATGGAGCAATTATCAAATAAGGGATTGGATCTAATTATTCACTCACTCCAAGGCTACTGGGGAGAAAAGTTGTTCCATACGAAGCGCATTAGCCCACTGAAAGTTGCAAGCTATTTACTTCGCCCCTATATAAAAATGAAAAAAGAAGGGACCAGATAATGAGAAGCCCAAAAGAAATGCACCTTACCTCTGCTGAACTTGGTTATCTATGGACAGGTTATTCTATTAATGAAATGTCAAAGTGGTATTTAACCGTATTTCGTGAGCAAGCAGAGGATGAAGAAATAAAGGATTTATATACACATGCGCTAGAGAGTGCAAATGAAATCCTTGTCGAACGGAAAAAATTACTTAATAACGACGGGTATCCGAACGCAATTGGCTTTTCCGAAACGGATATTGATAAAAGCTCAGCTAAATTGTTTTCTGATCGTTTTTTACTGCACTATTTGCATAATGGTACTCGTCTAGGTCTTGAATTTCACTCCAAATCATTAGCTTCAGCAACAAGAGTAGATATTCGCACATATCATAGAAATTGTGTGCTATCTACTCTGCAACTACATGAGCGAGTAGTAGATATGCTTCTCAACAAAGGGGTGTATTGGAGAACGCCGACATTACCTGCCCCGTCGACTCCTGAGTATATTCAAAAACCTGATTATTTAAATGGGTGGCAGGGAGATAAACGCCCAATTAATAGCATGGAGCTTGCTAACCTTTATCAAATCATGGACCTCCTCATGATCATCGAAACAATGTGTAGAGGTTTTAGCCAAACTTCTGATTCTGACGAAATACTTGATTTGTTTCAAAAAGGGATTAAAGTAGCAAAAAAACAATATCATGTACTGGGTGAATTGTTAGAGAAAGATGATTTACCAATAGCCCCTAGTCTAGCAGCAGAAATAACAGACTCAAAGAAAAGAGTATTATCAGACCGAATCATGGTTACACATGTAGCTGGTTTACTTGGTTCTTTATTGTCCCAATATGGCTTTTCTCTCGGTGCTGCAATGAAACATGATTTAGTTTCAACGTATTCAGCACAAACTGTTAAAGCTGGTGCCTTTTCTGAAAAAGTCACCCGATTTCTGATCGAAAAAGAATGGTTGGAAAAGGTACCAGGAGCAAAATCCTGAGACCTTAAAAAGTCGTCATTTCACAAAGAATGCACTACGATGATATAGCAGTAAAAGCTAAAGCTATTATGAGTTTCGTGAAGA
Source organism: Paraliobacillus sp. X-1268 (assembly GCF_003426095.1). Taxonomy (NCBI): domain Bacteria; kingdom Bacillati; phylum Bacillota; class Bacilli; order Caryophanales; family Bacillaceae; genus Paraliobacillus; species Paraliobacillus sp. X-1268. Next base: position 31,142 of record NZ_QJSK01000020.1, on the reverse strand, counting down.
TGTCAGAATACGTGATATAGAGAATTTTTAAACATACTGACATAAATAGTAAAGAAAATATTTAATGCTTTTTTTAATTACAAAAGGCATTAAATATTTTTAAAATCTGCTATAAGTAAAACATAGCCACTATTAATGAGAGTATGTTAAACACTTTAAATTCATATGTTAGCGCTTTATTTTTGTGCTGTCATTCTTTTCATTCAATAAGTACAAAAACTTACATTAGAAACAATTGGTTCAGGTAAATCAAAGTTTGATATAATTTTTTTATTAGGATAGGAGGTGGTTTTGTGAAACGAAAATTTAAATTAAGTACCATTATTACATTGTTTGGGTGCATGGTTGTTTTAATTTCCTTACTAGTTACTGACATCCTTATCACTACTACAACAAGTGATCGAATTAGATCCAATCAAGAAGAAAAGGCACAGATTGTATCTAGGACAGTTGCTGAATCAACGATTGTAAAAGAAAGTCTAATAAAGAAAGAAAATACGACAGCTGTGCAAGCATATACGAATGAAGTACAATCAATAACTGAAATGATGTTTATTGTTGTGATCGACATAAATGGGATTCGCTATTCACATCCTAATCCCGAAAGAATTGGAGAACCCTTTGTCGGTGGGGATGAAAAAGCTGTTCTCAAAGGAGAAGAGTATGTATCGATATCTGAAGGTACTCTTGGTGATTCTCTTAGAGCTTTTACACCGATATATGACAACAGTGGAAACCAAATTGGTGCTATTGTTGTGGGAATCTCATTAGACATCGTTGACTTTGCGTTACATCAAAACCATCGTAATATTATAAGAGGAAGTCTACTTGGAATAATTGTTGGCATTATAGGAGCATTATTACTTGCTACGTACATAAAACGAATGCTATTTGGACTTGAACCCTATCAAATTTCGAAGCTCCTGGAAGAAAGAAGTACGATGTTACAGTGCGTTCATGAGGGTATCTTGGCAGTCGATGAATATCAAAAAATTACATTGGTCAACAAATCAGCACGCCGTTTGTTTGAAAAAGCTGGTTTACATGATGATCCGATTGGAATGAAAATAACAGATTACTTACCTAATACTAAACTAGGACATGTTATGGAAACGGGGAAATCAGAGCTTGATGAGGAACATGTATTAAATGGAATAGCCATTTTAACAAATCGTGAACCATTAATAGTAAACAATAAGGTTGTCGGTGTAATTGTTACGTTTAGAGATAAAACCAGATTGAATGAGTTGGCAAGACAATTAACTGGTGTAAGAACCTACGTTGAGGCGCTACGTGCACAATCACATGAATTTATGAATCGACTCCATGTTATTCTTGGTATGGTTCAAATGGAAGCTTATGATGAATTAGTCGTGTTTATACGCAAGATTGTTGATCTTAGAAATCAGGATACGGAATTAATTACTAAAAGTATCAAAGATCCTGTATTGGCAGGTTTTCTAATGGGGAAAATGAGCTATGCGAGAGAAAGAAACGTCCTATTTACAATCTCACGAGATACAAGTATCAAGCATGAGCTACGTGTGGAAACTAGTCAAGAAATCATAACAATTATTGGTAACCTGATCGATAATGCGATTGAAGCACTAGCTTCAAGTGAAATTAAAGAACTATCAGTAGAATTGAAAGAGCAAAATGGTAAATTTAAAATAACCATTTCTGACTCCGGACCAGGGATAACGGAAGAAAATAAAAAGAAAATTTTTGAAAAAGGTTTTTCTACAAAAGGAGATAACAGAGGGTTTGGGCTTTATCTCATGAAACAAAGTATCGAAAGACTAAATGGTTACTATAAAATTAATACAAGTGAAAAAGGTACCACTTTTGAAGTGGAAATAGACGCTGATTTAATGAAAGATGGGGTGGAAAATGACAATTAAGGTGTTAATTGTAGAAGACGATCCAATGGTAGCAGAGTTTAATAAGCGTTATCTGGATAAAATTAAAGGATTTAGTTTAGTAGAAATTGCACGTTCAGTCGAAGAAGCGACACTGCTAATCGAGGAGAAAGCAAACGAGATACAACTGATTCTATTAGACATCTATATGCCAGGGCAAAACGGGCTTGAAATGTTATCAACAATACGAGAAAAGGGTTTGCCGATAGATGTCATCCTAATTACTGCTGCAACCGATACCGATAATATTCAAACCGCCTTACACTATGGTGCGGTTGATTATTTGATTAAGCCCTTTGAATTTGATCGTTTTAAAAAAGCACTCCTGCTATACAAAGAAAAATTCGACTTATTCCATAGACAAGAGAATTTAAATCAAACGGAACTTGATCAAAGACTATTAAACTATAGACAAGAGAAAATACATGAACAGAAGGCATTACCAAAAGGATTAACAAGAAGCACATTGTTAATTATTATCCCAATGATCAAAAAAATGCAATCTTTTTCGACAGATGAAATTGCTGATTCAACAGGAATCTCGAGAGTTTCCGTGCGCAAGTACCTTGTGTTTTTAGTGGAAATTGATGTATTAGAAGAAACACTTACTTATGGAATTGGGAGGCCAGTTTACACGTACGCTTATAAAGGCAATAGTGAACAATTAGCAATCTATTTAAATGACGCAAACAAATGATGTTTGCGTCATTTGTTTGTGATTAAGGCATTTGTGTGACTTCTTCTATTATCCTCTAGTAGTGAAATACCTTCTGTTGTATTGTTATATAATAAATTAGTTTGCTTTTTTTAGTTGCAAAAAGGATTTATTAATTTTATAAACTTTAAAGTATGTAAATGTAGAGATACTATATAACTAGTAACTGTGTAAGCGATTACAAATCAAGGAGGGGCAAAATATGAATAAACAAAATTTACGAGAAGAAGCAATCAAACTTCATCGCAAAAACTTAGGTAAATTAGAAATTACAAGTAAAGTAAACATAGATAATGAAAGTGATTTAAGTCTAGTATATACGCCTGGTGTTGGAGATGTTTGTAAGGCCATAATTGATCGACCAGAAGAAGTTGATGAATTAACAGCTAGAGGAAATATGGTAGCGATTGTCACAGACGGCACTGCTGTTCTTGGACTCGGGGACATTGGTCCAAAAGCAGCAATCCCAGTTATGGAAGGGAAAAGTATTCTATTCAAAAAATTCGCCAATATCGATGCCGTTCCACTTAGCTTAGATACACAAAATGTAGATGAAATTGTAAACATTGTTAAAGCACTACAACCAAGTTTTAGCGGGATTAATTTAGAAGATATTTCAGCACCGCGATGCTTTGAAATAGAAGAGCGCTTAATAAAAGAATTAGATATTCCAGTTTTTCATGATGATCAACATGGAACAGCTATCGTCGTTTTGGCAGCATTATATAATGGCTTAAGGGTTGTTAAGAAAGAACATAAAGTGGATAAAGTAAAGGTTGTAATCAATGGTGCTGGTGCAGCAGGTATTTCAATTGCCAAGCTTTTAATACATTCTGGTTTTAAAGATATCACCTTAGTGAGTCTAGAAGGTGTTGTCTGTAAAGGGGAAAAGTGGCTAAACTCTGCACAATCTAAAATTGCAGAACACACGAATCTAACCGGTATCACTGGAACATTAGATGATGCAATAGTAGATGCAGATGTATTCATTGGTGTCTCAGCCCCAGGGGTTATGAAAGCAGAGCATGTTCAAGCAATGGAAAAAGATGCGATTGTACTAGCAATGGCGAACCCGATTCCGGAAATTTATCCAGAGGAAGCATTAGCAGCTGGGGCAGCTGTAGTCGGTACTGGTAGATCGGATTATCCAAATCAAGTAAATAATCTACTCGCATTTCCAGGAATCTTTCGAGGTGCACTAGATGCTAAAGCAAAAGATATTACGGTGAACATGAAAGTAGCAGCTGCAATGGCAATTGCCGAAGTTATTACCGATGAAGAATTAAGTCCAACTTATATTATTCCGAATGCACTCGATGAACGAGTTGCTAGATTAGTAGCAACAGCCGTAAAGAAAACGGCTATTCAAGAAAAAGAAGACGTTTTGAAAGAAGATGAGGAGGGACTTTCATGACAGAACTAGCAAGAAATCTATCAAAAGAAGGTACAGATAAAAATAATAATAACAAAAAGCAATCACTTGGCGAAAATAAAATGACAATATTTCATATCCCAATTATGTGGTTTGCCCTCTTTGCGGCAGTTACGTTAGTAGGTATGTATACAGGTAACCTTCCAGGAGGGATGATTGGGAGTTTACTTGTAATGATTATACTTGGTGAGTTATTTGGCTGGATAGGTGACCGTTTACCAATTGTAAAAACCTACCTCGGAGGAGGTGCTATCGTAGCTATTTTTGGTTCCGCTTACATGGTGTATGCTGGATTTTTACCGGAAACAATCACAACATCAGTAACGGACTTTATGAAAACTGGCGGATTTCTTAATTTTTATATTGCAGCATTAATCACTGGTAGTATTTTAGGAATGAACTCAAAAATATTGATTAAAGTTGGACTACGTTATTTTCTACCGATTGGAGGAGCTGTAATAGGGGCAATGGCACTTACTGGATTGATCGGTTCAATGGTCGGCTTTACACTTCAAGAAGCGGTACTAGTCATTGCAATGCCAATTATGGGCGGTGGAATGGGTGCTGGTGCAGTTCCTATGAGTCAGGTCTATTCAGAGTTACTTGGAAATGAGCCCAGCTACTACATTTCAGTACTAGTTCCAGCGTTAGCACTGGGAAATGTATTCGCAATTGTATTAGCTAGTTTATTGGATAAAGTCGGTAAAATGTATCCTTCACTAACAGGTAATGGACAATTGGTTAAAGGATTCGAATATGAAAAGCCACAATTTAATTACGACATTCAGAAAATGGGTGCAGGTTTATTAGCAGCACTAACATTCTTTACGATTGGAACATTGTTAAGCAGTTTTATTCCAATCCATGCTTATGCAATTATGATTATACTTGTAGCAGCTTCAAAGATTACCAATATCATCCCTATCCAGGTTGTAGAAGGTGCTAGTCAATGGTACCAGTTCGTTGCGAAAAATTGGACCTTTGCATTACTATTTGGTATTGGTGTTGCTTATACCGATTTAGGTACAGTGTTAGAGGCATTAACGTTACAGTATGTGTTAACTGTGTTAAGCGTTATTCTGGGTGCAACTATTGGAGCAGCATTATTAGGGAAACTTGTTGGTTTTTATCCAATTGAAGCAGCAATTACTGCTGGACTTTGTATGGCAAATATGGGAGGCACAGGCGACGTAGCCGTTCTTTCTGCAGCAAAACGTATGGAACTTATGCCATTTGCACAAATTTCTTCTCGTTTAGGTGGCGCATTGATTTTATTACTAGCTGGCCTACTCATTCCGTTATTTATTTAACGATAGTAATTGAATAATATCAATCTCATTTTTCTTATAATTTAAAGCTAACTGGTGAGGGGGAAATACCTTGTCGGTTAGCTTTTTAATTTTTAAGTTACCCCCACGTCAATTCGCTTTGAAGTTGCTGAAATGCTTGTGATAGAAAGCAATATCTAAATCACAGGATCACGCAAGATCGTGCGCAGCGTGTCTTGGGGTGTATCACGAGTGAACGGATCTATATGAATTTCGTGATGCGGTCCATTTTTACTTACTCCATGATAATCAGCTACTGCTCCAAGTTGTTCGAGTGTTTCAAGTTCGTTGGCAAATGGTCCGTGGTGCATTACTTGAATCACCATTTGTTTTGGAAGCGTAAAAAGCTCTAGTACTTCATTGGTGGTGTCAGCTGTACTCGCAGCAGATCGACGTGCAAGTGTGATGTCATTCATTGTAGTTTGATCGTTAATCTTCGCCATAATTCGATAATGTAAAGAGGAAATCGGATTAATACTGTAAAAATTCGCAATATCAACTTTTGGTGCGTCTTCTGGGTACCAGTAGAGTATTTCGATGATAGGCAAAGTATCTGAAACGTGTTCCGTATATGTTAGTGTACTTACCAGATCAGAAATAAACGATTTCTTGCGATAAAACGCAGGAGTTCCAGGTGCTCCTGATCCTAATATTGAAATATAGTTGGTCTCTGGAGTCAGCCCGATTTCTGGGAAGTCAGCAGCATGAAAGTGATCTACGTCTGGAATGTTCTCCAAGGTAGTTTTTTTTGTGCTATTACTGTTTTCTTTACTTTGGTTATGTTCGTTCATTTATTAAACCCTCCCATATAAATTATTCAAGATTTTGCTTCATTTCATCAAGTTTTGCCATTAATCTTTCACGTAAAAAAGGAGGATGGACATCTTTAAGTAGTGTACCAAAGGATAAAAGATAACTATCTAACCATGTATCAACAGGGAAATTTACTGCAACGGTGTATGAGCCGTCTTCGTTATGCGTAATCATCTGTTCGTTAAACTCATCATAGACCCGATACGCGCCTTGTGCGGAAATTCGAAGCGTTATCGGTATGGCAGATTCCCCAATTTGATTTTCTGCATTTTTTATCGCTTCTGTTGTTGGTCTCAAGATGAATGTTTGCTCTGAAACAGACACTTGATCCATGCGACTTATCTTAAAAATACGATATTCCTTTCGCCACAAACAATATCCAGAAAGATACCACGCATTTTGTTTGAATAATAATTGAAGCGGCTCTACATCACGTATACTTTGCTCACCGTATGAATTAAAATAACGAAATTGAATGACAAACTGTTGGATAATCGCATCTCTTAATAGAATAAATAGCTGTTTCTTCTTTTCGCCACTTCCCCATGGAGAAAAGTCAACGTCAATCCATTTTGCTGTAGGCTTTTTAAACAGCCTAGCTACTTTCTTTAAGATAAGATCTGTATTTGGAAAATCCGTGACGGTTAACGTTTGCAGGCCAACTAATATGTCTTCTTGTTCATCACTCGTTAACATCGAAGCATTGAAGGAATACCCCTCTAAAAGTGAAATCCCACCGCCTCTTCCTTTATTCGCATAGATAGGGATTCCTGCACCACTTAACACATCCACATCTCGATAGATCGTTCGTGTTGAAACTTCAAACTGCTCGGCCAATTCCTTTGCAGTAACCACTTTTTTCTCCAATAAGATATAGATGATTTCAAAATGCCTACTAATGGTCATGTGAAATCCTCCTGCTTCGATTTATAAGAATTGTTCTTCTTTTTTCTTTAAAAATTTCTCCATTGCTTGTTCACTATCAATGCCCATTCGCTCTGCCAAAACCATCAGCCACCAAATGGACTCCGCGATCTTATGCTCTAAATCTGCTTCTGGATTAGTCCCAGTTGGCCATCTTTCCTGTTGCGCCATTGCTAATCTCCCAACAAGTGCCGCATCGGTAAGGAATGCAAGTGCATCTTCCTCTACGGACCATTCTGAGCCATGATGTTTTTCCTCAAGTTTGTGATACGCCTTTCTAATTTGTAACGAACGATTCGATGCATTGTTAAATTCCATTTTCTATTATCTTCCTTTCTTTGTTTAACGTGTGGTAAGGACAGCTTGTTACATGATCATCCACCATGCCAATAGCTTGCATAAAGGAGTACATCGTAACAGGACCAATAAATTTAAATCCTCTTTTCTTTAAGTCTTTACTAATCTGAATTGATAATGCTGTTTGTGCAGGGATTTGTCCTTCTATATCCCAATGATTGATCAGTGGCTTAAAATCGACATACTGCCATAAAAAGGTTGAAAAGCTTCCAAACTCCTTTTGTATGTTTAAGACCGCTTGTGCGTTACTTCTCACGGATTTGAGCTTAGCAGCATGTTTAATGACAGTATAGTGCTCTCGTACATGCGTCAAATCATTATCCGTCAGTGTCGAACAATAACTAATATCAAAGTTATTAAAAGCTTTTTGATAAGCTTCTCGCTTCGCTAGTACGATACTCCAAGACAAACCAGCCTGTGCACCTTCTAATGATAGCATTTCAAAAATATATTGGTCGGATGTGGTCGGCACACACCATTCTACGTCATGGTACATTTGCATAATTGGATTATTTCCAGGCCAGGAACATGTCCCCATTTCCATTACCTCCTTTTCAATCTATAACAACTATACCATTATAAATAAGACAAGGGTCTGTCATATTAAAAAATTAAGAAAGCAGGTGACGGTTCTCTGCTTCCAACAGACTTAAATTGTTAATGCAATTATGAAGCATCAAAAAATTGTGATATCTTAAGCTTTCTAAATAGAAAATCTGATCATTATAAAGGAAAGTGGCATACGACAACCAATTCGATAAATTCGAATTCAATCATTAATCGAATCGGCAAATACGAATGAATTCTAATTCCATTCGAACCCATCCTAAAAAAGGATGGGGGGGCTTAGGTTTCTAATTGTGTACTCAATAACATACTACTTAGAATATAAATTGTTTTAGTCCAATTACCTATTTTATGAGTGATATTTTAAAATCCAATTAAGAATAAGTAGTGAAAACGTTGGTTAGTTAGTGTATAATTAACAATTATTTACTAATAGTTTGGATTCAGAAAATAGATGAATTTAGGTGCGAAGGAATGAATTTTAATTACCCAGTAAACGAAACTAAATTTCAAATACCAAGAAGGATAATTCATGGGACAACTACAAAAGGAATTTTAGATATTAATAAGCATGGAATAAGATCAAGAGGTTTTAATATATTTGGTAAGCAGAACCTAGCAATTTCTTTAGATTTTGGTGAAGGTTTTTATTGTTCATATGATAATCGTGTTTGCAGAAGACAAGTTCAAGCAAGAGCAAAGACAAAAGCTGACGGGTTCAAGTTGCCAAATATACGTCCAGTAGTAATCGAGATTCATGTAAACCCAAAGATAAATCAAGATACCTCGTTAAAGTGTGTTTATTTTGATGGCAATATTAATAAAGATGGAATAGAATGGGCTGAATTCATTGCATTCCATAGAGTTATGAAGGATAAGAAAAATTGTATAACTTCACCTTGTCATAATCATCCGGATATAATTATTGGACCAGTTGCCGATGGAAACGCAATAACAAGTTATGCTAACGATGTACATACTGGGATATTACCAATTAAGGATTTCTATAGCGAGGTTACCAAATCAAATTGGTTTCCGGATTATCGGCAAATTGTTTTTGGGGAAAAATCGATAAAATATCTAAAACCAGTTTTAAAGTTTAGGTGAAGGGTATATAATTAGCAAAGGGTGGTGTAAAAACTTATGGATAAACATTCAAAAGATGAAATACTTAAAATGTTAAAGTTAATTGAATCAAGCGCAGTAGAAATCTATAGGCAATTAGATTTTGAAAAAAATGAAAATGTAAACACTAAAGCTAAGTCATTGATAAAGAAGTATGAAAGTAATATTGAAATAATATTAAATAAACCACAAGGTGGAGCTTTAGCGCCCGAGGAAATTGCAGAAATGATAATAGTCCAAGATTACTATAAAAATGGAACTTACGAAGAAGCTGCTACGGCGGAACATGCATATTAAAAGAACCTATTTTAACTACTTTTAAAATAGGTTCTTTTAATACAATCAATCCAAAAACATTTTTATATCCCCAGTTAATAAACTACGAATACTATCACCATCAAAAAAACCAATTAACATCTCTTCTGTTAATTCTGTATGCTGATTACTGTTAAATACAAGCAGGATTAGATTTGTCTCATTTTACTTGTCCCGTTTAATTTAATTGGAAATTCATGTTAAACTGGATTTAAAATGAAGCTAAGGGTCTTAAATATGAAATGCCTTGTTGGATTTTTAGCTATTGGCTTATTAAAAGGTGTGGAGATAATATGAAGTTAAATCAGGATACACAATATATTAGGGAGGTTTCTCTCAAAAAAGAATTAATTCCTTCCTATCAAGAATTCCCATTTAACATCCCAGTAATCGAGAACTTTAGTGAGTTAAAGCTTCATCCAAATGTTACGTATATAGTTGGAGAAAACGGCATGGGGAAGTCTACGTTACTAGAGGGCATTGCGATTGCATTGGGTTTCAACCCAGAAGGTGGAACGCTAAACTTTAACTTTTCCAGTTATAATTCGCACTCGAATTTAGATCAATATCTCCGAATAGTTAAGGGAATTAATAAAGCAAAAGATCATTTTTTCTTTAGAGCTGAAACCTTTTATAATGTTGCAACCAATATAGAGGATTTAGATAATGAACCCTCCTCTGGTGCAAGTGTCATTGATTCCTTTGGAGGAAAGTCATTGCATGAACAATCCCATGGAGAGTCTTTTTTCGCAGCATTTACGGAACGGTTTCAGGGCAATGGTCTCTATATATTAGATGAACCAGAGGCGGCTTTATCCCCATTAAGACAATTGTCTATGTTATCTAGAATCAATGAGTTATGTAATCAAGGCTCTCAATTTGTTATCTCTACCCATTCTCCTATCATTATGGCGTATCCAAATGCTTTGATCATTCAATTGAATGAAGAAGGAATGACTGAAGTTAGTTTGGAAGATACATTTCATTATACTATTATGAAACAATTTTTTGAGGATAAAGATCGACTACTTCATCATTTGTTTCAATAATGGAGCAAAAAGGGTGATTCGATGTTAAATCAAATCACCCTTTTACTTTTAGCTATTACTATCGTTGTGCTTCTTACTAGGTAGTTTATTGCTTGGACGACCATTGCCTTGACGCTTCTTATTTTGTTCTGCTTTCTTTTTGTTTCTATTAAATTCTTCTACAAATTCATGTGTATCCAAAGAAACACCTCCTTCTCGACTCAAGTTTAAGTTAACCTTCCCTAACAATATTCATACATACTCCCAGATGGAATTCGGAGGTTTAGCGTATCATTTTGATGGATGAAAACCAGTTCCAGCGTATCCTTACATATCATGGAATGTTCCTCCCGTTTAAATCCTAGTATAAAAGTAAATAGAAACCCCAATTTAAGGGTTGTGTAGATTAAAATGTGGGGTTTCCTACTGCGACAGTAAACCTGTGCCCATGTCCCACTGGTTGTGGTAAACTGAAAAAAACAGCTTTGTTTTGGAAGGGGTATGACAGGATGAACCTACATAAAAAGGTCTCGACGCTTTCGAAAGAGGACTTGGTTGAATTAGTTATGGATTTAGTCAAGGGTGATGAAAATGTGAAGCAAAAAGTGGAATATAAGCTACTCACCCCTAATGATGAAGTGAAGGCTAGTAAACAATTAATTCGAAAGTATATTAATGCGTATAAAAGGCAGGGGTTCATCTCTCGGGGGAATGTATATGCTGCACTAAAAGGAGCCGAGCTTGTGCTTCAAAAAGGTAGGGAGAAGCTTGTCAGTGGAGAAGAAGAGACAGCTGTCCACTTGGGAATTGCCATACTTTCAATAGTTGTTGAGATGCTTCAATTTGCGGATGATTCCAATGGAGAAGTTGGTTATATAATTAATGAAAGTACCACTCTTATTAGGGATGGCTCTTCTTTGGTGCTTCTATCTAGCGATCATCACAAACAGGATAGTATCTTTCAGCTAATTTTGAAGGAAGCAATGCATAAGCGCTATGATGACTGGAGTGATTTCCGTCATGAGCTGTTAGATGTGTGTACGGTTTATTCTGCCAGGTCCTCTGCTAGACAAATGCTGGAGAAAACGTTGGATAAGCTTTTAACACAAGCTTCAACGACCTCTTCTTGGTCGTCGAGTTATGATCAAACAATACTGAAAGAGCTTCAGTTTAAAATTCTGGAACGTAATGGGGAATTGGAAGAGGCGAATCAGTTTATCAATCAAAATTTGGAATTTGAAAACTTTAGGGAAATGGCCATTGAGAAAGCAATCGAAAAGGCGGATTTTTCGTTTGCTGTAAAACTGTGTGAAGATGGAGAAAACAACGATATTAAATATCTTGGCCTCGTGAAAAAATGGAAGCAATATCGTTTACAAGTCTATGAAGCACAAGATGAAGTTGAAAAACAAAAGGAAATCCTCCTGGAGTTTGTTTATGATAATGAATACGATGCATATGGTAGGTTGAAAGATTTATATCCTACTGAAAAATGGAAAACTGTAGTAGAAGAGATATTCGATGTGTTGGAGAACAAATCAGACCATCTACCATATGTCTATGAATACATGGCAAAAGCAGAGAACCGAGGAGATAAGCTGCTTAAATACTGTAAGGAATCACCAATGACAATTACAGAACTCTATCCGTATTTAACGAATGATTATCCGGATGAACTTAATCAACTATTCACAGAATATATTAGGCGCGAAGCAGAGCGAGCAACAGACAGAAAAATGTATCGAAACGTTTGTAGGAAATTGAAAATATACCAAAAAGCGTGCGGAGAGTCAATATTCCAAGAATTGGTCAACGAACTAAAGCAAACCTATGAGCGCAAACCCGCATTTGTCAACGAACTAGATAAAATCAAATAGGGACAGACTTGGCCCATCGAAAACATTTGTTGTTCCCACAAGACAAAGAAAGCTTCAAAGAGTTCGCATCACACGAAGAAAATCGATTTATATTTTCGAGGAGTGTCAACCATTTGCTACCTTTTCTAGATAGTGTATCTTTGTTTTATAGAGGTGATAAAATCACTTTTCGCCTGAGTGCCTGTCACCACCTGTAAGTTTGTTGGATATTGAAATATTAAAGTAATTATATTCATATATAAGTAAGTAAATCTTTTTCAATGGGGGGTTGCTTTATTAAAAGGTTTTTTTATTATTTTGGTTCGACAGTTGTTATTGGATTTATTATTTATTTGGCAAGTAAATTTCAGGTTTTCTTTGTAAAGGAATCCCTTATCAGATATAGTTTAATGCCTGTTGTAATATATGCAACTATATTTCCTGTTGTTATTGGACTCTTACTAAGATTACCAAAGTTGATAATTGAAATTAAACAGAATAAACAATGGACATTTGATTGGATAAAGTTTATTGCGATTGGATTACCATCTTTTTATATAATAGCAATGTCTTTTTTACCATTTGCTGATTTAGAAGCAGTATCGATTAAAGTACCAGAGATGAACATGCTTGATAGTCCAACATTTCAAATAATCGCTGGCGTTGTTTTTGGATATATTTTATTGGATAGTTTAAAGAAATAAAGTTCTTGAAGTAACGGGTGTCACTTTAGTTGAAGAAGGCTTCGTCTACACAAGTAAATCCTAGTTCTTAGAAGTGATTTGAAATCCTGCGAATAAGCGAGCATATCGAATCTAACTGAGGGAGTTTAAGAAGAATATTAAATTTATATGATAAAATCTTAATGGCAGGAAAGGGTGATTGAAATGGAACAACTTGTATTTTTTAACTTTTTATATATTCTTCTTTATGTTGGTATTTTAGGCTTTGGGATATATTTTGTAGTTACTTTACTAAAAAGATCAAAAGAAAGAAATGAATATTTAAAAGAAATTCGTAATGAAATCAAGGAAATTAGAAAGAAATAGATTTTTTGCTAATAGGTGCGTTTCTTCAAGAGGTGCCTGGAAACTGACACTTTTTTATTCAAAAAGGAAGCAGAGAATCATCCCCTGCTTACTATGTCTATGATCCGTCGGCTGTGGTTACACTTAACTTAAAAGGATGAGGACAATGGAATTTTATTATGATGTAATGTTTGGTATGGATAAGCAGATGCATCTTTTTAGTTATGGGATTATTTCACTATTGGTTGGGATAGTTGTTGTGGCCATGTCGCATAATCAAACTGTTAAACAAAGAATAAGTGTTGCTTGGGTTTTTTTAGTGACGGTTGGCACAGTGGAAGAGTATCGTCAATATATGCTACCAAATAGGAGTGCCGAATTTCTAGATGCTATTGCAAATTTGTTAGGTATTACAGTAGGATTATCAGTACCATTGCTTGTATTATATATGATTAAATACCGTAATCGTTTTGTTTTTAAGTTATTTGCTGTTTACAGCATTATACTGGTCCCTTTGTTTCTTGGCTTAATCTATTTTAATCAACGGCCATTTGTTATTCTCCAAGAACCAACACGAGAAAATTTGCAAAACCTTCTCGCGATTGTTGGATTATAGAGTGGAAGCATGGGACGATTTTAGGGAAAATCGTAATTCAATACCATTTACAAGTTTGATATTGAGTCCTGCTGCATGATGACGAGCATTTTTAGAGAAGTCCGCCATCAACACCATGTTTTCATAGATTGGAATGGACTTTTGCGATAGTATCGTATGACAGATTTTCGTTTAACTAAGCTAACCGTTAATGGTCTCGATTTACTATATAATGCAAAAAGTGTTTCAAAAAAGGACTTTTAGGACTGATTTCTTCTAATAACTCGAGAGCAATGCAGTAATGATCCCACATCTCCTTCTTGGCACCTTCTACGCTGAGGACTGAAACATACGTGGATTTATCATGATCCGCATCATTCCCAATTGGTTTTCCAGTTACAGACTGATCGCCCTCTACATCTAGCAAATCATCTTTTATCTGAAATGCTATACCAGCATGATAAGCAAACTTTTTCCATGCAGCTATTTCAACATCACTTGCTTTAGCTAGAATAGAAGGGATGACGAGGGATGCTTCAAACCCAATGCCTGTTTTGTAAAAGCACATCTGATTCAATTCTTTTAAACGCAATTGCTTGCCTTTAGCATCCAAGTCCAATGCTTGCCCCTTACACATATCCGCTGTTACTTTTGCTGTATATTGAATCAATTGAAGTACTAGATGTGAGTCAAATTGATCTAAGCGTGTTTGCTCTTCAATTGCCTTTTGCGTTAAAAAGAGTCCCGTCAATTCAGCGATTGCAACGTTGTGTACTTCATGAAGAGTTGGATTACCTCTTCGGAACGTAGCATTATCTTGCGATGGCAAATCATCAAAAATTAGTGACGCCGTATGCATATATTCTAGTGATTTCAGTAAAGGAACGATGGCAGACTCTGCTAAACCAAATTCTTTTACACCCATTACCCATGTCATGATTGGCCTTAACCTTTTCCCATCACCTTCTAAACTATAATTTGCTCCCTCAACAATACTGTCAAAAGGTAATGCACTACTTTTAGCAATAGGTAAATACTTGTTTATTTGTCCACGCACATGTTTGAACGTATCTAGAAACGCTTCCTGTTCCTTCGATTGCTTTTTAAAACTTAGAATAATATCATCTCGAAGTAATTTATCGAAAAAATCCACATCATCCGCTTTTTTGACCATCTGTTGAATAAGGTTGTTAAATTCAGGTTGTTCAAAAAAGAACAATTGGATCACTTCGTTGTATGCTTTACTACCCATTCTACTTTTATAGCGTTTTAAACCATTAATTGCCCGGTCTAAAATGACTTCACAAGTCTTTAGATCGGAGTGATATACATCGTGGATTAAATGAGCGATTACCGCCCAATATAGCTCAAACGGGTTAATCAGATCCGGTCGACTCTCATGATGGGTCAAATAATACGTGTAAGGTGTTACCGCTCCTTCATCTAAATCATCAAACATATCAGTAAAGTCATCTGCTAACTGATTGTATATCCCATAATAAAACGTGCGTTGGTCGAATCCTTCATCTTGTTCTGCACTTATAACCGAACGAACGATTAATCTAGAAGAAGCTGACTTTAAGATGACTGGTATAAAAAGCTCTTCATTCGTGTAATTTGGATTAGATAAATCTTTATCACGATCTACTTCTTGTGCTTGGAAGAAAACGTAAGCTTGTTCAAAAAACGCATCAATCGTCTCTGGGTCTTGATGCGCTTTAATATATTCAAAGGCTTCTTTTAATTCTGAATGAATAAATGAAATGAGTTCTTTATTCTTTCCTGTCCAATTGCTCAACTCTGGTACATTTCTTGTGATTAATGACGTACGTATTAAATCAGAATATCGCTTTTCTTCTTGTAAGGTAAGGACATTGGCATCCAAAAGATCATCAATAAATGGATACGTGAGACCATACGAATATCCTAATCGAATTGCCTCATCCAATTTTTTCGAGCGGACTTCTTCTGTTATAGAATCATTCATTTCTTCATATGCGTGCATAACGACTCCAGCAATCGTTTTAATCAATTTACGTTGTGCATGTTCTGCATCCATCCCGCTAGGAATATGATCAGCTACTCGCTTTAGTTTGTTGATCACCCAAATCGTAGCTGACTCTAATCCTTCTTTTTGAGCCCAACGGTACAAGCCTACCTGATTAAGACTCTCCTTCTTGTTGTTTCCAAGTTCTGTTAGCATATGGTCTTTTATATTCTTCACAGCACGCTCAATACTTAACTGTGTAGCTGTCTCATCGAGTGCCTTTCCTAAATCTCTCATATAGATATAGGCAATACTTCGTTCGAGGTAATGATCAAGCTTACCTGTTTTATTCAACCATTGCATATACGCATGATAACCTAGTCTTTCCGCTTTTTTTTGTCCAAAAGAAAATGGGGCGCGTAATAAATGATGCCGAATATGATTTTGTTTCCAAAGATGAAAGTCTTCAGTAAGAGTAGGGACATACGTCTTCTGCATCACTTGATTAGATAACGCTTCAAAGTACAGTGTAGCCTTCTCTTCAGCGATTCGGTAGTATGACTCTGTATGTGTGGCTATCGGTTGATTCATTATACATAACCTCGATTTATGATGTGGATTTATTTTTGTAATACAAAATACGAAATAACCTATGTATTTGTTTCAAGTTATTCTCTATTGCTATCAATTATTCTAACATTATATGTGTCTGAATAGTATACCTCGTTTCGCCCCACGGGTGGGGAAGCGACAAAAGTCCCCTGCTACCATGTTTCTTTATTCAACACTATGGGTACATTAAAAGAAAAGGTATATTATTTTTTAAGGAGGCGTATTAAATGGAGGAACAAAATAGATTTTTAAGATTAATTGGTGGAAAGAATATTTTTTACATATTAGCTTTTTTCATTTTGGTTGGTATTACCATATATATTTATACTGAAGTTTCTTTTATCTTTTATCCACTTGAAGTCATTTTATCTACCATAGCAACACCAGTAATTTTAGCATTTATTGCTTACTATTTATTAAATCCAATTGTAGATTTACTTGAGAAATTGAAGATTAAAAGAATTTGGGGAGTTATCATTCTTATTCTCGGTATAAGTGGTGCCTTAACTGGAATTATCTTGTTAACTGCTCCAGCTATCGAAGCACAGATAAAAGATTTAGTTCAATCTTTTCCAAACTACTTAAAACAGCTTGGAGATAGCACGACAAATTGGGTACAGAATTCCTTTTTAGGTCCTTATTATGATAATGGTTATAACTGGGTAATGGAGAGATTAGGCGAATTACCACAATTAATTGGAAGTTATATTTCTAATGGTTTTCAAGGGATACAGAGTATTGCTAGTACGATTACAAGTACAATTGTATCTATTATAACCTTTCCATTTATTTTGTTTTTCTTATTAAAGGATGGTAAAAGATTTCAACATTATACTGTTAGATTATTTCCACCGAAATTTAGAGAGGATACCAAGCAAATCTTAACTAATATCGATACGCAAGTTGGTTCTTATATCCAAGGCCAGATTATTGTCGCATCCGTAATTGGTATTCTATTATTTATTGGTTACCTAATCATAGGACTCGATTATGCATTCATATTGGCTATTGTCGCAGCAGTGACAAGTGTTGTTCCTTATTTAGGACCGACTATTGCCATTATTCCAGCTGCCATTATTGCAATCGTTACCTCGCCATTTATGTTGCTAAAGCTAGCAATTGTATGGATTGCAGTGCAATTTTTAGAAGGGAATTTTGTCTCTCCAAACATCATGGGGAGAACGATGAAAATTCATCCATTAACCATTATTCTTGTATTATTGATTGCAGGTAATTTATTTGGGGTTATCGGTGTCATTCTTGGTATTCCAGGCTATGCGATCGTAAAAGTAATTGGTTCCTATATTTTCTATAAGTTTAAGAAACGATATAACAAGTATTATGGAGAAGACCGCGGATATTATGAAATGGAAGAATAGTTGATAGCAAAATTTGAAAAATATACCGCAGTTTCAGTGTCAGGTACCACGTTCGGACATATGTCCAGACGAGGTACCTGGCACTTTTTTATTGATCTCTCCATTTACTAGACTGAAATTCTCCCAACCTATTTGATCGGACGTAGACACCTAACATCTGCTTGCTAACGATTATACATATGAAAGACAAAATAGAGGAGGATGAAACAATGGAAACTTGTACGATTACGGTGAAAGAAGTAGCAAAGTATTTAGGGGTGCATACGGATACGATTTATGATTTGGTTAGCGAGGGGAGCTTGCCACATATTCGGTTTGGGCGGAAAATTCTTTTTTCAAAAGAAGCGATTGATGGTTGGGTTCGTGAAAAAGCGCGTGCGTCTGTAGTAAGAAAGGGCGTGGAATGAAGATGAACTATATTAAGGAACTAAATGCGTTTAAAGAATGGATGTCATTTCATGAAATTCCGCCTAATGTGGTGCTATTATGGCACACGCTGATGGTGCTGAATAATAATGCTAGATGGATGGCGACGTTTAATGCCCCAAATTCAATCATCAGAAATTTGTCAGGGTTATCGAGCCAAAGAATATCTGAATCGAGAAAAGTACTGATGGAAAATGAATTGATTCGTTTTGAACCAGGTGTGAAAGGCAAAGCGGCATCGTATCAAATGAAATCATTGGTTGCCTATTTTGAAAACTTATCACCAGCTTCACGCGGACAATTCGAAGTACAACACGAGGAACCAAACCCGGTGCCATTCGGTAACGAAACACGGGACATACATAAAGAAAAAGAAATAGATAAAAAAAACAGAGAAGAAGGAAGAGGAAAGGAACAAAATGCTTATACAGTCTATGAACAAAACTTCGGCATCATCAAACCAATTGTGCGCGAGTCATTTCTTGCCTGGTGTGATGACTTAGGCGATGCAATTGTGATCGAAGCGATTAAGCTTGCCGCACAAAAAGGTGGCAGAACATACAGTTATCTCGAAGCAATTTTAAAAGAATGGGCACAAGCAGGCGTAACGACCTTGGAGCAAGCGACAAACTATCAACTACAGAAAAAGGGATCTCGATCGACCCAGTTTTTTGTCACAAATAAAAGTAAAAATCGGGCAGTGTTAGATGAAATTCGTAGGGGGATGCAGTCATGAATGCGAATCAAGCATTTGATATTATAGATACGATTGCGGAGCTATATCCAAAGTTTGTGATCACGAAAAGAAAAGTAGACATTCTGCTGCCACAGTTAAAGCAGATGGACTACAATAATGTCCTAGAAAAGCTGTCTGCCTATGCAGCGGCGTACCCATATCCACCGACCCTTGCAGAAATCGCTGCCTATCCACCAGCACCCAATATCTATCTAGAGCAAATGCGGCAATGGAAAAAGGAAGCAGCCCAAGTCCCTGAGGAAACGAAACTTCAGTTTAAACAGCTACTCGACACACTTTTCAAGGGGATGAGTCAATGAATCTTGTAAACTACGAAGCGGAAGAATCGGTATTAGGTTCCGTCTTGTTGGAAGGCACGTTGTTTAGCAATTTAACGGTCACCGAAGAACAGTTTGCATCCCAGAAACACAAGCTTATTTTCCGGGCGATGCAACAAGCAGCACAAAAGCAGCAAACGATTGATTTGGTTACGGTGACGACGAATCTAAAGGAGGCCATCAAGCAAGTGGGTGGTACGACTTATCTGTTAAAACTTGCCGAGTCAGTCCCTAGCACAGAAAGTCTCGTTCACTACGAGCGACTGATTTTCGAAGCATATCGTCACCGTAAATCGCGTGAATTAGCAGTCGAGTATGCCACCAAACCAAGCGACGCAGGATTAAAAAAACTGATTGCGTCCTTGCAGACATATCAGGAGGTCGGCATGGAGAAGCAAGAAACGGAT
This sequence comes from Paraliobacillus sp. X-1268, assembly GCF_003426095.1. Lineage (NCBI taxonomy): Bacteria > Bacillati > Bacillota > Bacilli > Caryophanales > Bacillaceae > Paraliobacillus > Paraliobacillus sp. X-1268. The sequence continues at coordinate 11,255 of NZ_QJSK01000020.1, read as the reverse complement.
AACACGGATTGTCTCAAAGAAATCTCAAACATGATCTTCACGGGAGAAGGCGCATCCGCGGGCTTGCCAACGTCCTATACCGATTTCGACAACATGACCGGTGGCCTGCAGCCAGGTGAATTAATAATCATTGCGGCTCGTCCATCCGTTGGAAAAACAGCGTTTGCCTTAAATATAGCTGCAGGACATTGCCGCAATCAGGGAATGAGTTCTTTTTTCAGCTTAGAAATGGGAAAAAAACAACTGCTCCAGCGACTAATATCAGCTGAAGCAACTATCTATAATCAAAAGTGGCGTAGCTTAATGTTCAGTGAACAGGACTATGCCACCGCAATCCATGCAGTTGGTGAGATTTCCAACTGGAAGCTTTCGATTCAGGAACATAACCGTACGATCAGTGATATTCGCGCATCGCTAAGAAAAACCACTCATGATTATCCAGATGTAAAGCATCTAGCCATTATTGACTATTTGCAACTAATCACACCAAACACCCAGAGGCAACGGCGTGATTTAGAAATAGGAGAAATAACCAGGGAGTTAAAACTACTAGCGTTGGAGTTGAATATTCCAATTGTGCTCCTGTCACAGTTATCCAGAAGTGTCGAACAGCGTCCAGATAAACGACCGATTATGTCTGACCTAAGAGAATCGGGCAACATTGAGCAAGATGCAGATGTAATTGCCTTTCTTTATCGGGACGATTATTACGATCGGGAGGCAGAAAATAAAAACAGCTTGGAAGTTATTCTGGCAAAACAACGGAATGGCCCAACTGGAATTGTGGAGTTAGCCTTTTTCAAGGAATTTGGACGGTTTCAAAATTTGATAAATAATGGAATGAGCGAAAAATATCAAGAAGCATAGAAGGCTTGATGATAGATGCTACTTCGTAAACGAGGGAGTGGAACCAGAGATGGAAACGAACGAGCAGATAGCGGTTGAACCGGAATCATTAGATACGGCATTGGTAAAACGAGTTATTGATGCTGACACGATCGAAGTGGAGTTAAACGGAAATAGTGTTGATGTACGGTTATTGTTAATTGATGCACCTGAAACAGTCCACCCGGATATCCCAGACGAACCCCTTGGTGCAGAAGCGGTTGCCAAGGCGAGACAGATACTGCTAGGAAAACAGGTGCAGTTGGAATATGATGGGCCGAGGTATGACAATTATGGTAGATTGCTAGCTTATCTATGGCTTGATGGAGTGATGCTAAATGAGTTGTTGTTGGAAGAAGGATTAGCCCATGTAGCCTATGTCTATCATCCGCCATATAAACATTATCAACGGTATGTAAATGCACAGATGAATGCAAAGGATGGCTGCAAGGGGATATGGGGGAGCGGCAGTCTATAGTGGTGACTTGATTAATAGGTTTCACACTTTAAAATAAAAGTTACGGTTTAAAACCTTATGTGATATAATTCACATAAAACCAATAGTGAAAATTCAAAGAGGTATAATGGAGGTAGGTCTATATGTCCAAGTTAGGTGAATTAATGCCAGTTGAAGCGGTATCTAGATTGAAATTGCCAGAAGAACTAATTTCTTATTTTACTAAAAGTTCAAGGATTCAAAACTACTTATATCGAGATGCCCTAGCGGATGTAGAGGAGATATTTGCGCTATATTCTTCGCTATATGAAATTGACAATGCCCAGTTTTCATACTTATCTATTCAAGCACTAGAACGAGCAACTAGCTTAAGTAGTTTTTATCCTTACATAAAAACCATCATGGAAAGTTCCCTCGAAAAAAGTAAACGGAAAGAGGACTTCATTTTCATAAAAAAAGATAAATTTGAACGTTTAAGGGAAGGTGCAATAAAAGAACTTATATCATTAGTTGATCTAATGTATGTTGGTAAAGAAGTGGATATCCGTAAAGTCGATGTACTATTCGGACAAGCACTGTTTTCACTAAATATTGATAATGATCCATACATTGAAGAGCTACTTTCATCAGCAACAAAGGTAATGAATGACTATATGAATAGCGACAAAAGTGATGGGATTAGTAAAGAAGTTAAGATTGTTAATTAGTGTTGAAGGTGTAACGCTTTGGGCGGATTTGTTATGATTGATTTTATTAGAACTCGATAAAGATATATAATCAAAATTCCGTTAAACAAGATTATTCGGGAAGTGCCAGGCACCTAAAGCTAAGAAAATTGTTTCCGCCTCTCCGGTTAAATTACGAACAGTGCCAGACACTGTTCGTAAAAAACGTTAAACAAGATTATTCGGTAAGTCGCACCTTTATTATTTTCAGCTGTTCTCCCTTACGCTCTCGCCCCTGCTCATATTTGGTAAGATCATGAAGGATAATATAGCCAATCCAATCATATAAATTCCAATTATATATCCAACTGTGATTACACTAGTGTTGGTGATCAACAGACCGATGATAAAGTATCCTGGCAGACTTGCTCCTTTCATTAATAACGTGTAAAAGCTGGACACTCTTGCGTAATAGTGCTGTGCTGTGACTTCCTGCAAATAGGTATTGAGAAAGGTGAGGAAAATGCCTTGCGCTATACCGCCGATCATTAATAAGAATAATAAAATGACTAGTGGGAGCTTTAAAGCATACCCCAATATAGCTAAGCCGAATAAGAGACTTGGCAAGTAAAAACCAATTTTCTTATTGAACGTCTGATAGAGCTTTGGCGCTATAAAGGCCCCCGTGATAATCCCTCCGAGAGAAAAAGTTGTAATGATGTAAAGATTTTCAGTTCCCATTCCCAACTCATTCTGTAGATACGAGATAAGAAAAATATCAATAGATGAACCAATTAGCCATGCTAGGCCGAATAGGATAAATAATTTCTTCATTGTTTTCCTTTTATTAATAAAGACGAGACCTTCTTTTGCCATTTGAAGCGCTTTTGAACCCGTATCTTCTGCATTTCTAACAAAGGGTCGTATAAACTGCGTGAGGAGAATAGATAGGGCAAACGTCAATACCACAACAAACAGCATGGTGTTTAAAGGAACTCCTACCTTAAGTAGGAATGCGCCTAAGGAGTAAGAAAGTAATTTTCCAGTCATCATCGCAACTTGTAATTGTCCATTTGCCTGAGGTCTGTGTTCTTCTGGTACTACCCATCGTAATAGAGATTGACTGGCCGGTAGGAAGAACATATCGTTAATGGTAATTAAAAATAAGAGTAGATAGATAAACACTGGTGAAGAAACAAAGAAGTAATCAATTGCAACAAATGCTCCAATCAGAATTATTCTTATCACATCAGTTACGATCATTGTCTTTTGCAAATTACTCTTTTCTACATATGCACCAGCAGGGATGGCAAACAAAAACGCTGGTATTCCTGCTGATAAATAGTAGATAGAAATACCAACACTCCCTGTTCCAAGCAATTCCAACATTTTAAGTAAAAGAAGAAAAAGCATGCCATCTCCAATTAATGCGATAAATCGTGCAAAAAACAGTAGTAAAAAGCGTTTGTTTTTCCAAATTTTCATTGTTGCACCTCAAATAGTTTCTGTTTGATAAACGTTTCCTGTCCTTAAATCAATTCCTAATCCGGTTTCCTCCTCAACCCATTGCACTTGAGGAGAAGGTACTACACTATTTATAAATAATGCTTGCCATTGTTCAACATAATTATGATGTCTATACCAAAAACGCCATAATTCTGGTCTTTCTAGAATAGACTTTCTAAAAAGTGAATAGCTATCCTCAACACCTAATTCAATATTACGCTTGTTTACAGAAAAAGGCTTGTAGGCAATTAATCTGTTATATCCCTCTTTTGGTTGATCAGCCACAATAATACATAAATCCTTTTTGAGTAAAGATACCAGTCTATAGATTCCACTTCTCATTTTTACTCTAGATGTAATATGCTTACAAGACATTGGATTAGAATCTTCTCCTGAACCAGTATTACCATCTAAGTACAAAAGAATATTCCCCCTTTGCTTAAGTGTTCGCAATAATTTTAAACCACTTCCATACTCTTCAGAGATAATATAATTCACATCTGCTTTAGTTCTAAGTTTTTTCCATTTCACAAGACCATTTTCACTTTCGAAAGAGTCTCTATCTACCACTATATCTAAAGAAGAGACATTACTTTGAACATAATTGTTGAGATATAATGGAACATACCGATAGGCGCCATAGTGAAAAGTTCCAAAAACGCCTTTGTTCTTTATACACTCTATAATGTTTTCTTCACCAATTACTTCATCAAATCCTTCAAACAAATCAGGATCTAATCGATATTGGTTCTGCTCTAGGTTATTTAATCGATATTTGGTCCAAATATCCTCTATGTTATTTATACTATAACCAAGTGGTAACAGTTCTTTTGCTATATTCACAAGTGCCATAAAGTCATGATGGAGGAGACCTTGTTTCTTTTCATGTTTTAGCATTTCTGAGATCTCTTGCATTAGTGAGTCATAATTCATATTCTAACCTCCAATTGTAAATTTGTTTTTACTCAAAACATTTAATAATCTAGTGTAAATGTATGACAACAAATCATAATGATAAGGAATATCATCTACAGCAGATGTTCCTTTTCCCTCTACAAAATCAAAGCCTATTAAATTAGGAATTGAATGGAAGCACTCTATTATATCAAGAACAGTATCTATTGAAGGTCCACCAGGTGAAGGGAAATCAACATCTGGAAAATCACTAGGATCTAATACATCTACATCAAATGAGACATAAACCAAGGTATTCGTATCGATGTGCTCTCTTAACAGATTATTTACGGATTCCTTATTTAAATATTTACTTGGAATAGTATGTAGCCTTGGATCTTGGTAGTATTGACCTATTGCTCTCATCCCTCTTACTCCTAATTGGATCACTTGATCAACTATGTTATTTGTTAATAAGTGCCGCACAAAATTACCGTGGTGTATATCATTATCTAACCTAAAAGGATCCATTCCACAATCTAAGTGGGCATCCAAATGAATATAAGTAACATTTCTTTCACCTAGTTGTAGATTTTTTAAAATATAATAAGTAATGGAATGATCTCCACCTATAAAAGAGAATTTTGATTTATTTTCTATACAATTCTTTATATAACTCTTAACTTTTGATTCTAGTTCTTCTACAGAAAATTCCTTGAAATCAATATTTCCTAAATCTCGTATCAAACAATCATCAAGTATTGTTTGCAGTTTGTTAATATCAAATATGCCACTTGTTTTAACACCATCTATCGTAGGGTATATTGGTGTCTTCGTACTTAAGTACCTAAGCATGGTTGGAAATGCATCTACTGCGGATGATAGCTGATTTGAACCTCCTGAATAGGGTACTCCGATTATGTTCACTACATTCTTATTAGAAACAAGCGTACCTGGAAAATTAAAAAAAACATCTTCTTTGTATTCTATAAGATCTTTTGTTATATGATTTTTCTCTGTTTTCCAAAAACTCTCCAATTTATCATCACTAATAAAAAGTTCACCCTGCTTATTTTGTTCAAGAATATATTTAGGTTTTCCCATATTGTAACCTTCTTTCGTGTAAATAGTTTACAATGTTAATGCTTATTCGAATCCATAATAAAAAGCATAGTGTTCCGTACGTCATTATTTCGTATTTCGTTAATTCTGATATAAGTTTCAAGAGTAAATACAGAGAAAAAGTCGAACCAGAATAAAACATTAAATGTAGTGAAAATCTGACAATATTCTTATATTTCAAGGGTGTTGAATATATAACGAATTTTCCATCCAATTCAGAGAATGGTAGGATATTTATTAATACCTTTGGCATATATATGAGTGATATTAAAGTAAATACCGTAAAGAATGGTTGAGTAACTAGAATAAATGATAAACACAACTGTAATAACACTCCAGAAATACTTATAAAGATATTTTCAAAATTGCTCATGTTTCGTTTAAAGTCAAAAAATGTTTTAAAAGCAAATTGAAACCCTGAACGTTTACTAGTAATGACTACCTTTTTTGCCCCAAAAATAGTAGCACTAATTGCATGCCCCAATTCATGAATGTAAGTACTAATGAATGTAAAAAAAATATAAACTATCAAAATAAGTAAAACTTTCATAAAATCTTCCCTCAATTTTTATCAATTTAGCATCAAAAATCCTTCCTTATTTACTTCTATTTTTATAGAAAAATAAGTTATTCATGTACCATCTATATAAAATGAATTAAATTAACTCAATAGGTAAAAGGTGTGGAGGACATTTGTCCTCTACACCTTGCATTGTTAGCAACGTCCTTGTGCACAGCGACCTTGTGCATTACGCTTTTCTTCCATTTTTCTTAATTCATTTTCACTAACTGGTTTTAGGACAATATTTTTCATGAATCTCACCTCCTTTATTTAGGATTATCTATTAAAAGTCTTATTAGACTTTCAATCAATGCTCATGGGGTAAATCGTATGAAATAGAATCTTCACCTTGACTAGCTAGATTTTGATCGTGATCCTGAGAAACTGAATAAAAACTTAGTAAATTGAGAGTAAGTAAAATAACCATTATTGATTTAAGAAAACGATTCATTTATTCCCCTCCTTCTCTTAACTGTTTTCATCATAATACATAATAAAATTTCTCGAATTTGTCATAAAATCAAGTCTCACTTATTTAGAATACAATATCTAACTTATCATCCATTATATGTGTTAATATATAATTGTAGGAATATTTAGATTTTTAGCGTAGGAGGTCAAAGCATGCGTGATTATTCCGCTATTGGAACCACATTGAAGAAATTGCGTCTTGAAATGAAAATGTCTCAAAAAAAGCTAGCCGATGAGATTTGCACCCAGGCTCAAATTAGTAAGATTGAAAATGGGGATATACTACCGTTGAGTAGCACTTTAGCAGAGCTTGTAAGCCGGCTGGGTGTCACACTAGATTACTTCTTTTCACTAGTAAATAATCCTAGATTTGATTATGTTGAAGAATTTCTATATTTTGTGCGAAAACACATTCGAGATAAAGATTATCAAGAAGTCCTTTGGATGATTAAACAAGAAAAAAATAATCCTATTTTAAAATCAGCTAGAAACCAACAATTTCTACTTTGGCATGAAGCAATTAGTCATTTTCATATCTACAAAGAAGAGGGATTTGCCTTATCTAATCTTTATAAGGCTCTAGACTTAACACCTACCATTAACGGTATTTATTCTGAAAGGCAAGTAGAGATTCTAAATAGTATTGCAATCATTTATGATGAACTTGATCATTATGAAAAATCTGCAGAGATTTATCGAAAAACGTTAAAAAACTTAGAGCAACTCCAATTATTCCAAGACAAAAATATAAAAATCCGTATTTACTATAATTTATCGAAAACGTTAACCAACTTAAATCAAAATCAGGAATCGATTTTATATGCAGAAAGCGCCATTAAACTATGCGTTGAACAGGATTCTCTTTATCTATTTGGTGAATTACATTATCAAAAGGGGAACAATTTACTAAAACTGAATCAATTAGAGGAGGGGCAGAAGTTCATATCGCATGCACGGTATATATTTGAATTGACAAAAAAGGAGCATTTAATCAAAATATTAGATAAGGAAAAGGTTGAGAATTGTTCAAGATTTTGACAGAATTTGGCCGCAGTCAATGGATAAAAAATAAAGTGGGCCCCCTAGATGTCTATCGACAGCGGCTTTTTTAGAAGATAAATGGTTAAAGGTAGTTGATTTTGACGATCGAGGTCATTACGGTGAACGGTTTAAACCAGGAGAAGAAGAGCCAAGGCTACGTGTATTAGATACGCATATTAGTGGCCTTGTCAGATGAAGTGGGAGATTTAATATCAGATTCAACTTCATTAACGGAAGTATTAAATATCATCCAAAAGAAGGATTGTGTCTTTGTTCTAGAAAAAGATAGAGTTACAAAGTTAGTTACTGTTGCTGATTTACATAAACAACCAATAAGAATGTTAGCATTTAGTCTTATCTCGATATTAGAGATGAGTTTAATAGAGTTAATTAAAGGTGAGTATCAAAATGATGATTGGAAAGATTTATTGAGTGAATTAAGAGTAAATCTCGCAAATAAATTATTTAAGGATAGACGTAATAAGAATGAAGCCTTATCACTTATAGATAGTATTCAAATATGTGACAAAGGGACTATTATTGAAAAATCAGATTATCTAAGAGATAAACTAGGTTTTTCTTCTAAACAGGTTTGCAAAATTTTCTTTAAAAAAGTTGAAAAACTGCGAAATAACATAGCACATTCCCAAGAACAAATTTCTCTTGACCATAAAGAGTTAATTGAAATTGTATTGCAAGTAAAGGAAGTACTTAACATAACACTATCCAATAGCATAGAAAATGAGATTATACTAACAGAGTAAAGTGAAAATATTTTTATTATATAAAAAAACACACAAAGAGAGGAGGCTGGATAACTTTGAGTTATTGCAGTCTCTTTTAATTTTTACTATAGCTAAATAGTGAGAAGGAAACTGCTGTGACCATTCCAATTGCTAAAGGATATATTAGGGGAGAATCTAATATTATTTCTACATAAAACAATAAATTCGGTTTGTTTATACAAAAAATCAACATATTCTGCTAATTATATTTAAAAGTTAGTATAAATGGACTAGAATAGAATACTAGAGATCAATATTTGAATGAACGAATGAACTGATGGTGTTAAACTTTATATTTATTTTAATTTTCAACTGTTTATATAGACTTAAAAACTAATAGGGGGAGAGAAATGGATATTAATAAAATCTTAACAGAACTAAAAAATCAAATAGCTGAGAAAAATATTAATTTTCTAATTGGTTCAGGAGCATCAATACCATATTTCCCATCTCTAGGTAATATTGAGAAAGTATTATCAGAAAAAGTCGATGATAATTCTTCTATACGGAAGTTGATATATTTACATTATTTCAACAAGGTTGTAGATAAAAATATCGAGTTGTTAGATGAGACATATCAATGCGAATTTGCTATTACACCTAAGTATAGGGTGTTTATAAATAGATTATGCAATATTATGAATGCGCGTAATTCAAGGATTTCTCCGAAGAGAGCTAATATATTCACGACAAATTATGACGTTTTTTTTGAAAAAGCTATAGATTTAGAGTTAAAAGACAATCCGTCATTCATTTTCAATGACGGAGGTAGTGGTTATTTTACTCGCAACCTTAATTCAGAGAATTTTCATAAAACAGTTTCAAAAAATGGTGTGTTTGATAATTATCAAAAAGAATTATCAACTATTAATTTAATAAAATGTCACGGGTCAGTAACGTGGGATAAATTAATTGAGGATAATGAAGAAAAGATTGAAATAAAGATGAGGTTAAGCCTATTAGAGAAAGTTCGCGATGCTGCTAGCAATTTAACGTTAACCAAAAAGGATCAGGAAATAATATCAGATTATTTGAACTTGAGTGATTCAGAAGATGTTGAGTCAAATATGATGGAAATAGCTGAAAGGAATAAAGAATCATTAGAAAGATTTTTTAATGAATATAAAAAATTAATGATAGTAAATCCTGAAAAGTCTAAATTCAAAAATACAGTATTAGACGAATATTATTATAGTATGCTCCGTCTATTAAGTTATGAGTTGGAAAAAGACCAGACTATACTAATTGTTTTTGGTTTTTCATTTGCAGATGAACATATCCGTAATTTAATAAAAAGATCATTACATAATCCGTACTTGAGAGTTTACATTTTTGTTTATAAGCAAGGAGATGCTAGTATAATCGAAAAATTATTGAGTAGTGCTCAAAATAATAATGTTGTAATAATTGAACCATCAAAAGACATGCCACCAATAGATTTTATGGAATTCAATGAACTTTTGTTTGGAAGTGTTGTAAAATGAGTTCCCCTTTGCAAATAGGAAACGTAGTAGAGGTAAGAGGAACAAGAATAAAAGTTCAAGTGGAAAAAGATATGAATCAATCTACCCTTATATATAAGGGGGATATAATAAATAATATTTCAGTAAATGGTTTTATAATTATTAAAAAGGGATTTATTGACCTAGTAGGAAAAATAGAGGCAGAATATATTGAAGATCTATTAAATAAAAAAAGAGAACAATTAGTCGATGATCGGTTTTCAAAAGGGTCTATTTTAAGGTTATTAGAAGTTCAAATTGTAGGTTTCATTGAAAATGATACATTTAATAGTGGTATAAAGCATCTTCCGATGATAGGTAACTTGGCATTTATTCCCACAAAAAAACAAATAGAAAATGTATATTTAAATAATGGAAGAGGAAACCCCGAAGATCATACAAATTTGCAATTTTCTATTGGAAAGTCATTAAGTGAGAATATTGATATTACTTTTTCAATAAATGGTTTCTTTGCATCTCATATAGGGATATTTGGAAATACAGGTAGTGGAAAATCTAACACACTAGCTAAAGTTTATAATGAATTGTTTAATATTGATTCTTTTAAATTTAAAAACAAAAGTTCGTTTCATTTAATAGATTTTAATGGCGAATATTCCCACGAGGGAGTTTTTGGGTTGAAAAATTCCGATTTAAATATTATCAAATTAGACACTAAAGCTGATACAGGTAATAAAATTAACATTTTATCATCAGATTTTTATAACTCAGAGATTCTATCAATACTTTTTAGCGCAAAAGAGCAAACTCAAAAGCCGTTTATAAAAAGGTTATTAAAAAGTAATAAAAGGGCTGCAGAAAAAGGTTGGGGATTCAAGAATTGGTTGCCGTTTTTATATAGTAAATCATTAGTACATTCTTCTAAAGAAGTTTTTGAGTATATTAAAGAAATAATTGAGTACATCTCAGTAAATGAAATGAGGTCTGGACATGAAGACTTTCTAAATACGATGAGAGAACTCCAATGGCACTCAAATCAAGGCAAATTTTTTATCGGCAATTATTATTTTGATACTAGTGAGCAGATACATACAGTTTACAGAGATGTTTCTGGTTATTCATATTTATATGAATGGTGTTCGGAATTAGATGATAAAGAGATTGGTTGGTGTGAAAAATTTATAATTAATGCAAAGTTGTATCTTGTGTACGATATGTTAAATAAATACGCTCAATTCGATCATATAAATCCATTGATTCATCGTATTGAATCCAAGTGTGACCGTCAAGTAGAATGACACAATTTTTGCTTGTTAATTTGAAACACTTTGTTGACCAAATATAGTCGATCTATGCTTCATTCTCCAACTATCTTCATTCAAATGAATTATTTCTACTCGATGT